>JBILJL010000247.1:0-3946 GCA_044377255.1 Bacteroidia bacterium | reverse complement strand
ACATCTTGGGTCAAAACATTGATAACTGGAACTTCTAAAACAATTGAATTTGGACCTGGTTTTTTATTACCACAGCTAAAAACAAAAAATAGAGAGGCTAAAAATGCTAATTGAACATTTCGATTTAAACACATATTGGTAGGTTTAGTTTTGCGAATATACCTGCCAAAAATAACTAAATATGGATAATTTAAAAGTAAAAATATTAGCTCTCTCTTATTATCCTCGCCATGTAAAATCCGTCGAAACCTGACTCACTAGGTAATACAATTTTCTCCTCTTCTAATTTATAATTGGGGTTGTTTTTCAAAAAAGTTTCAACCTGACCTTGGTTCTCGGAAGGTAAAATACTACATGTAGCATAAACCATTTTACCGCCTACCTTAACAATTTTAGAATAGTCTTGGATAATTTCTGCTTGCATTACCTTGAGCCTATTGATAAACTCCAGGCTCAATTTCCATTTGGCATCTGGGTTTCTTTTGATAACACCCAAGCCACTGCAAGGCACATCCAATAATAAACGATCAGCGGTATCATGCAACTTTTTCATGGTTTTGCTACCTTCAATTAACCTAATTTCTAAGTTGCTTACTCCTGCCCTTCTTGCACGTTTTTTGGTTTCATCTAATTTCCACTGTTCAGTGTCCAAGCTAATAATTCTACCTTTGTTTTGGGTGATAGAAGCAATGTGTAAAGTTTTACCGCCTGCACCAGCACATGCATCCACAATGCGCATTCCTGGTTCAATTTTTAAGAACTCAGCAACCAATTGCGAAGAGGCATCTTGCACTTCAAACAAACCTTCTTTAAACTCAGGTGTAATAAATAAATTCTGTCTTTGCTTTAGGATCAAAGCATCTTTACAGCCTTGAACCACCTCTGTTTGAATTCCTTTTTCGGAAAGGCTTTTAGCCAAATCTGCCTTATTGCTTTTTAAATTATTGACCCTAATAACCACTGGAGCAGTTTCGTTTAAGGCCTCCACTTCTTTGTTCCATTGCTTGCCCAATTCTTCATAACCTAAATCGTCTAACCAATCGGGGAATGAATACAGTATTTTTCTTTGGGTTTTTAAAATCTTGTAATTATGGGCAACTTTCTTTTCATCTACGTTTTTAAACTCTTCCCATTTTGGCAGAGAAACGCCTTTTAAAACTTGCCAAGTTCCAAACAAAGTATATAAATTGGTTTCATTCAATTCATGGGTTTCAAGCTCAGCCACTGCACGAATTAAACGCCAGTAACGCACCATGTCGTAGGTATTTTCTGCAATAAATGCACGGTCGCGCGCACCCCATAAATTATTCGATTTTAGGATGCGTTCCAAAACTTTATCCGCGTACTTTTCGTCCTCAAAAATGGTATATATGGCTCTGTTTACAGCTCTTAGTAAGTTTAAATGAAATTTCATGTTGGTATTTCCCCAATAATGTTTAGGGCGCGAAGGTAACACTTTTAAGGCAGCTTGCCTTAGCCTATTTGAATATCTTTAAGTATCCTATACTCTGGAGGGAAATAATTGTTCACCCTATTGGGCAATACCTTTAACCAGCCCAATGCCAAACCATAGTAGTGCGCCAAGCACCAGCCATTTAATCCATTGTTGGGCGGATGGATGTTTCCTTTCTGCAAATAACTGATAGCCTCATCTCGGTTCAAACCGAATTTTGGAATTTGTTTTGCAAGAGCAGTTGACATGGCCAAAGAATGTTCTGGAATGAGCTTGCCATTCTTGTCAAATTTACCCATGCAAATACCAGCATGCTTAACATACAGGCTGCTTCTTATGATTTCGTATACTGCAAGAACCGATTTAGGAAATGCATACGCAAAATCGTTTTCCATAAAATAATCGAAAGCTAATGGATCAGCCAGCCAAGTATGGAGTTCGGGCAATAGTTTTTTAGATACAAAATTGAGTCCTGCCCGTTTTTGGTGCTTGTTAGAATCATCTTGCACTTGGGGCTTTTGAAGCAATGCCATAAAAAGGCCTTCTCCCTTAACCAAATGGGGCAAAAACCTAAATTGAAAATGATCGTTGGTTTTGCAAGGCCAATCATTGGGTATGTTTATTGGGTAAGGTTTTACGGTTTGATCCAAAACCAATTTTTCAACTTGTTTTTCATTCTCTATTTCATTGAAAGTACAGGTTGAATAAATGAGAAATCCTCCTGGTTTGAGGCAAGGTAAAATATCTTGTAAAATGCGCTCTTGTCTAGCTTCACATAATAGCACATTGGGCATACTCCATTCATTGATGGCATTGGCATCTCTGCGCCATAAGCCTTCGCCACTGCAAGGTGCATCTACCACTATGAGGTCAAAAATAGCTCCAGCTTTCTGAAAATTTTTAGGGTCGTTATTGGTCACCACACAGTTTGGCGAACCCCACCTAGTTAAGTTTTCTTGCAGCACATTGACCCTACTTTTAATAATTTCATTAGAGACCAACATGGAATCTTTGGGCAACGCATCCAATATTAAAGTGCTCTTACCACCAGGAGCCGCGCACAAATCGAGCGCGATGGCATTTTCTGGTAAGGGCAAACTTTTAATGCAAGCGTCTAAAAACATGCTAGAACTTTCCTGCACATAATAAGCCCCTGCATGCAACAATGGATCTAAAATAAATGAAGGTCGCTCTGCCAAATACCTACCATTTGCGCACCATTCAATGGGTATTTCATTTTCAAAAGCTGTACTTTTTTTATGGGCATTGAGGCGAATAGAGGTGATGGCATTGTTTGATAAAGCCTCAAAAAAATATCCTGCCTCTTCAGGAAAAAGAGACAGGATACTTTCAACAAAATCTTTTGGCAATGTGTTCACTGCCTGCAAATTTAGTAGGTCTTCACTAGAAATTTTTCAAAATCAGCTTTTAATTCATTGTAAATCTTTAAGAAAGTTTGATACTGGTCCTCCAATTCAACAGGAGCAGCAGTTGTGCGACGATCGCTGGCCACAGGATTCTTTGAAATGTTTTCGACAATGGTATTATTAAATTTTTTTAAATCGTGTTTCAAGGTGTCAATCACCTCGTGCTGCCTAATAAATTGGTTTTGGAAATGCTCAACTTCCGTCATCACCTCTAGTTTGTTGTTTTGCTTTGCAACTTCTTCCAATCGGGTTTGAAAAACATTTAACTCGTCTTTATAAAATGTTAAATCGTTCACCCAAGATAAAATGTTTGCGTAAATTTCGTTAAAATGTGCTTTAATTTCCATTGGTATAATTGTTAAAATTGGTTATTAATTTCTTATACAAAGTTAATCTCAGTAATTGGTTCAACAAATGATGAATGTCATGTATTTAATTGATATTTATTGGTTCGAACCAAACTTAAGTCATTAGCATTCACTTAAAAATATGTTAAATCCTCAGAATGCTTGAAGAGTGGTTTGATTTTGGTTATTTTCACAACCTGAAATTGAACAAATATTTATGAAAAAATCAGCTTTATTTTTATTTTCTATCCTGCTCATGGCAGGCACTACCTTTGCCAAAGATGCCTATAACATTTCAATCACCATTAAAGGAGCACCCAACAAAAAGTTTTATTTGGGGTATTATTTTGGCGACAAACAATATTTAAGAGATAGCGCTATTACCGATAAAGCAGGTAAAATGGTTTATAAAGGCGATAAGCCTCTTGAAGGAGGGGTATATTTAGTGGCTACCGCCGAGAAATCTTTGTTGTTTGATTTTATTGTAACTGAACCAGAATTTAGTTTAGAAACAGATACAGCAGATGTTATCCTGAACATGAAGATCAAAGGTTCGGCCGAAAACGATGTATTTTTTGCTTATACGCGTTATACTTCTTCTATGGGTAGGCAAGCCAATGAATTAGATGCACAGATTAAAAAGGCTAAAGAAATCAATGATACTGCTACCTTAAGAATTACTGGCGATAAATATAAAAAGATTTCTCAAGATTTATTTG
>JBILJL010000246.1:0-3949 GCA_044377255.1 Bacteroidia bacterium | reverse complement strand
CCTAAAATGAGTAATTTAGTCTAACAAAATACATGAAAGAAACATACCTAATAATATGCAATCCTAAAGCTGGAAAAGGAAAATCGCTCACCCTATTAGCAAAATTGGAAGATTTCTTAACCCGCAAAGGAATAGAACATGAAACTTGGCAATTAGCCTTCCCTGAAGATTTAAACAAGTATTCTTGCGTTATAATAATAGGAGGTGATGGAACAGTTAATTATGTTTTAAACCACTTTAAAAATATCCTTATTCCTATTGCCTTAATCAAAGGAGGAACTGGAAACGACTATGCATCATTGCACTTAGGAAATATAAGTTATGAAAAACAGTTTGAAGTGGCTATTCAACCTAAATCAATTGCAGTAGATGCTGGTTTGTGTAATCACAAAATTTTTATCAATGGCGTGGGTATTGGTTTTGATGGCTGGGTAGTAAAAAAGAACATTGGCAAAAGATTCTTTTCTGGAATTACGGCATACTATAGCACCATCATTAGTTTGTTATTATTTTACAAAGAGAGCACCATTGAAATCATCACTCCAGAAGAATCATGGGAACAGCCTACTTTTATGATGAGTGTAGCCAAGGGGAAGACTTATGGCGGTGGATTTAAAGTAGCACCAGATGCACATCCTTGCAATGGTCATTTTGATTTTATCACTATTGGGAAAATAGGATTGTTTAATAGATTTAGGTTCTTACCCATCATAGAAAAAGGCAAACATCTCTCCTTGCCTTTTGTGAAATGCCTAACCACAAAAAAAATAGAGGTAGTTGCCACACATCCGCTTCAGGCGCACCTAGATGGAGAATGGATGGAAAGTGATAAATTTGAGTTGGAAATTATGCCAAAAAAATACCTGATTAAATCAATCAAATATCAATAGTGAAAATTTGGGTACAACTTGGTTCGATTGTATTTGAAAAAAACTATATAAAAAAAGCCCAACAATTATTTGTTGGGCTTTTCATAAAATATGCTTTTGAACTAGTTGTTCTCTGTAGTCTCTTCAGTGCTTGGTGCAGCAGTTTCAACTGCAGGTGCAGCAACTTTTTTACCACGACGGGTTTTCTTGGTTGCAGTAACTTTGCCTTTGCTATCTTTTAATAGGTTTTCGTTGAAATCAACCAATTCAATGATTGCCATTTCAGCGTTGTCACCTTTTCTATTCATTAACTTCAAAACACGGGTGTATCCACCTGGTCTGTCGCCAATTTTACCAGCAATTTCGCCAAACAATTCTTTGATAGAATCTTTGTTTTTTAAGTAACTAAAAACAACACGACGAGAGTGAGTACTATCATCTTTTGCCTTTGTTATTAGTGGCTCAACGTATTTACGTAGTTCTTTTGCTTTTGCTGCAGTAGTAGTAATGCGCTTGTGGATTATAAGCGAAGTAGCCATGTTAGCCAACAATGCTTTCCTGTGTGAGGCAGTTCTACTTAAATGATTAAATGTTTTTCCGTGTCTCATTTTTCTTTTTCCTATTTAACGCCACCTAAAGCAGCATCAGTCTCTTTCTAATCTATTATTCTTGATCCAATTTGTATTTGCTGATGTCTATACCAAAGGTAAGACCTTTATCGCGCACTAATTCTTCTAACTCACTTAACGATTTCTTACCGAAATTGCGGAACTTTAACAAATCAGCAATATCATAAGATACTAAGTCGGCCAATGATTTGATATCCGCAGCTTTCAAGCAATTATAGGCTCTAACAGACAAATCTAAATCAGAGAGTGGTGTTTTAAGAATTTTACGTACATGTAAGTAGTTTTCATCAACCTCTTGAGTTGGTTCTTTTACTTGAGTATCTAACGTAATTAACTCATCAGAAAACAACATAAAATGTTGAATAAGAATTTTTGCAGCTTCTTTCAAAGCCTCTTCTGGATGGATGGAACCATCAGTTTCAATCTCAATCAACAATTTCTCGTAATCTGTTCTTTGCTCTACACGGTAATCTTCAACGCTGTATTTAACATTTTTGATTGGTGTAAAAACAGAATCAATTGCAATCACACCAATGACAGCATCTTTTGATTTATTGTCTTCAGCAGGCACGTATCCACGACCTTTTTCAACAGTTAATTCAATTTCAAGGTGCACGAAAGGTTCCATGTTACAAATAACCATTTCAGGGTTCAGAACTCTGAAAGAATTGGTGTGCTTGCCAATTTCGCCAGCTAAGAATTGCTCTTGACCTTTGATATTGATAAAAATTTTCTCATTTTCTATTCCTTCAACAATTCGCTTAAAGCGAACTTGTTTTAGGTTCATCACCATTTCTGTTACATCTTCTATAACACCTTTAATAGTAGAAAATTCGTGGTCTACACCAGAAATTTTGATTGAAGTAATTGCAAAACCTTCCAAAGAAGATAATAAGATCCTCCTCAAAGAATTTCCAATAGTAACTCCATATCCTTTCTCAAGCGGACGGAATTCGAATTGCCCAAAGAACTCAGTGTCTTTGTGCATGATAACTTTGTCTGGTTTTTGGAATGCAAGGATACCCATTTATGGTTCTTTTTTAATGATTATTTAGAATACAATTCTACGATAAGTTGCTCTTTGATGTTTTCTGGAATCTGGTCACGCTCAGGATATGCCATAAAGGTTCCTGAAAGTGCTTTAGGTTCAACATTAATCCAATTAAATTTCTTGGGATTGCTAGCAACAACAGAGCTGTTGATAACCTCCAAAGATTTAGATTTTTCACGGATTGAAACTATATCCCCTGGTTTTAATTGATACGAAGGGATATTTACTAATTTTCCATTAACATTGATGTGTCCGTGAGAAACCAATTGACGTCCTTGGCTACGAGTTTGAGCCATGCCCATACGATAAACGGTGTTATCTAAACGAGCTTCTAAGAATTTCAACAAGTTTTCACCTGTAATTCCTTTTTTACGAACTGCCAATTCAAAAGTTTTGAAAAACTGGCGCTCTAATACACCATAAGTATATTTTGCCTTTTGTTTTTCGAACAACTGGATTGCGTATTCAGTTAGTTTTGTTCTTCTACGAGAACCTCCGTGCTGACCAGGAGGGGTTTGTCTTTTCTCGTAAGACTTATCAGGTCCGAAAATCGGATCCTTGAATCGTCTAGCGATTTTGGTTTTTGGTCCTATATATCTTGCCATTGCTCTATTCTATTATAAGTTATACCCTACGTGCTTTAGGAGCACGACATCCATTGTGAGGAAGTGGGGTTATATCTGTAATAGATACTACTTCTAAACCACTTGCTTGCAATGTTCTAATTGCTGAATCTCTTCCTGATCCAGGTCCTTTGATAAACACATCAACTTTCTTCATGCCAGCATCAACGGCAACTTTTGCACAGTCGATTGCAGCCATTTGAGCAGCATATGGTGTATTTTTCTTAGAACCTCTAAATCCCATTTTACCAGCAGAAGCCCAAGATACTACTTGACCTGTTTGGTTGGTAATTGAAATGATCACGTTGTTGAAAGAAGCTTTGATATGCACTTGCCCGTGAGCTTCAATGCTAACAACTCTCTTCTTTGTAACTTTCTTATTATCCCTAGCCATTATTCTTTATTTAAGATTATTTGGTTACTTTTTTCTTACCTGCAACTGTCTTACGCTTACCTTTACGAGTACGTGAGTTAGTGCGTGTGCGCTGACCACGAACAGGCAACCCTTTACGGTGACGCAATCCACGGTAGCATCCAATATCCATCAAACGCTTGATGTTTAATTGACGCTCCGAACGCAATTCACCTTCTACGGTAATCTTTTCGGTTACAAATTTACGAATGGCGTTCAACTCCTCATCGTTCCATTCGCTAACTTTTTTGTCGTAATCTACACCACACTCAGTTAAAATTCTTTGTGCGATAGGACGACCAATTCCAAAGATATAGGTTAAACCTATCTCTCCCCTTTTATTTTTGGGTAAATCTATACCTGCT
>JBILJL010000245.1:0-3957 GCA_044377255.1 Bacteroidia bacterium | reverse complement strand
CTTTTCTAGTATCGTGCTTTCCTGTTAAATATTGTTCCATCATTAAACTAGCAATTGGAGCTGCCCAAGTTGCGCCAAAACCTGCATTTTCAACTACCACAGCTATTGCAATTTTTGGGTTGTCTTTGGGCGCAAATGCAAAAAAGATGGAGTGGTCTTTTCCATGTGGGTTTTGAGCCGTTCCTGTTTTACCACAAACAATAATGCCAGGTATTCTTGCCACGTAAGCCGTGCCATGCTCTACCACATCTTGCATGCCTTCAATAACTATTGGGAAATAAGCTGTATCTATGGTTGTCCAATGTTTGGTATTGTATTCTGGATTTGGATTTGCACGGTTGTTAATTTTCTTTACAATATGTGGTGTAATATAATAACCTCTGTTGGCCACTGCCGCTGTTGCATTGGCCATTTGCAGTGGCGTTATGCCTAATTCACCTTGCCCAATTCCCATAGAAATAGTTGTTAGTGCTTGCCACCTATATCTGCCATATAGTTTATCAAAATAGGTAGATTTTTTGAGTACCCCTTGACCTTCACCATACAAATCAATACCCAAAGCATGGCCCATGCCAAAACTATAGGCGTGCTTATAAAATTCATTATAGGCATCTTCTACATGTTTGTATTTAGGATTGTTGATTACACTGCGGTAAACTTGGCAAAAGTAAGCATTGCAACTGATGGCAATGGCTCCCCTTAATTGCAAAGGCGACCCATGTGGGTGGCAACCAACAAATAAATAACCATGATGGCAGCCATAAGTTGTTGATGGGTTCAGCACCTTTTCTTGCTGCCCCATTAAGCTCATTATAATTTTGAAAATAGAACCTGGCGGATAGGGGGCAGAAATTGGCCGGTTAAACAATGGTTTAGTTGGATCCTTTAAAAGCTCCATGTATTTGTTGCCTCTCTCTCTTCCTACCAATAAATTTGGGTCGTAGGTTGGAGAACTAACTAAGGCCAATACCTCACCAGTCTTAGGTTCAATGGCTACTACACTTCCAATTTTGCCAATAAGTAAGTCTTCTCCCAATGCTTGTAACTTCTGATTGATGCTCAAATGAATATTTTTTCCGGCAGTAGCTGCTGTATCAAATTCACCGTTTTTATACCTTCCTTGGGTCCTGTTTTTGCTATCAACTAAAACATACCTTGTACCTTTTATACCACCCAATTCTTTTTCATAAACCTTCTCCACGCCACTGATACCAATGAAATCGCCCATTCTATAATAGCCGTCACTTTTTTCAATATCTCTATCAGTAACCTCACCAATATAACCCATAACGTGGGCTGCGTTGCTGTGTTTGTATTTTCTATCTGTTCGTACTTCTACAAAAAAGCCTTGAAAATCGAATAGCTTTTCTTGGAAGGCCGCATAAGTAGGTATGGTAATTTGACGTTGAAATACAATTGGTTTCCAAGGACTATATCCCTTTTGCCTTTTTAATCTTGCAAAGGTGGCTAAAAACTCCTCTTTGCTAATATTTAATACCTTGCAAAATGATAAGGTATCTAAATTCTTTACCTGATCTGGTGTTACAGACAAATCATAAATGGCATCATTGTATACCAAAAGCTCTCCATCTCTATCGTATATTAATCCCCTAGCAGGATAAATAGTTTGCTCTTGTAAAACATTGTTTTGCGCATAGAACACATAGCTATCATCTACAACCTGAATATAAAATAACCGCGCTATATATACCAGCGCTACACTGATAAAAATAATCAGTAGGGTTCTTTGCTTGGCGAAGTTATCCATTGTTTAGGTTTTGGCGTTCCTATAAAATAACAACTGACCAAGAGTAATAATTAGCACAGTGAAAAAAGTACTTGATAAAATTCTCCATAAAGTTCTAAAGAATTCTTTGAAACTATAAATTTCTAAATAAAATAAAAACACATGATGGAGCAAGGTTAATATGGTCATGTAAACTATAAACCATACAATACCTTTTTTCGAAATAGATGGTTCAATGCGACCAGCAAAATCTTCTTTGCTGCAAGAAAATTGCAGGTAGAATCCTCTTATATAACCCATAAAACCAGTAGCTGCCATGTGTAATCCTGGAGTACTGCTAAATGTATCCATAACCATACCCGTAAAAAACGAGATTAAAACCACCATCCAAGGTTTCATAGAAATTGGTAAGGTTAGTATAAAGAGGATATACATGTAGGGATTTACATAGGTGCTCAATTCTATGTTGTTGATTACCAATAATTGAATCAAAATGATCAGTAAAAAACGAACAATGTATGTTATAAGTTCAATTACCACCTTTTAAATTCCCCTCCAATGTTTGCTGTTCATCTTTAAAAATATTTTTGATAACATATACATTTTTTAAAGTAGAAAAATCTGTATATAAGTTAACTTTAATCACATGAAAATTATCTCCAGCATCTAATGAATGGGCATACACCTGTCCTACGGGTATGCCTTCTGGAAATAGTGTGGAATAATTACTGGTTACAACCTCATCATTAGAGGTAAGAGGCACATGCTTATTTACGTATTTTAAATTAGAAAATTTTGGGTCGTCACCATTCCATTCTAAAGAACCAAAAGCATTGTTCTTTTTTAACATACAACTAATTTTTGTATTGCCATTTAAAGCCGATCTAATGGTTGCAAAGTGCAAAGAAACACTGGTAACAATTCCCACAACCCCATTGCTGCTGATAACGCCCATATCAGGTTCAATGCCATGCATGGCACCTTTATCAATAGTTATATAATTGTTTCTTTTGGTTACTGAGTTGTTTACTATGTTGGCAGATATGTATGAATATTGTTGTTTGTAAACAGTATCATTAATAGAAGTTTGAGTAGTACCACTTTGGTAATAAGCATTCATCATTTGCGAGCGCAAAGAGGCATTCTCAGCTAACAAACTATCATTGATATTTCGCAAGCCAAAATAATTGGTTGTGCTATTGATGGATTCATAAAATGAACTAGAAATACCTCCAGTAAAATTTAGAAAACTTGCTTTTTGGTAATTGTTATATTGATACAAAACCACAAACGAAAAAAGTTCAAGAAAAAAGAAAAGGATAAATGTGTAGTACTTGTAAAAAAAGAATATCAGGTTTCTCATATAAGGGTATTACTTCATTAAATCCAACTTAGCGCTATGTCTAAGTCTAAATTCATGTCATTAAGAATTTGTGATTCTTCAGGTTTTTAAGTGCCATACCCGTGCCGCGAACAACTGCTCTTAATGGGTCTTCAGCAACATGAACAGGTAATTTTGTTTTGGTGGCAATACGTTTATCTAAACCCCTCAACAATGCACCTCCTCCTGTTAAATATAGGCCTGTAGAATAAATATCAGCAGATAATTCTGGAGGAGTTAATTCCAAGGCGCGCAAAATGGCTTCTTCAATTTTAGAAATTGATTTGTCCAAAGCAGAAGCAATTTCAGAATAACTAACAGTAATTTGCTTCGGAATGCCGGTCATTAAATCTCTCCCATTTACTGCAAAATCAGGTGGTGGATTTTCTAGTTCTGGCAGGGCTGAACCAACCTCTATTTTAATTCTCTCCGCAGTTCTTTCACCAACCAAGAGGTTGTGTTGCCTGCGCATGTAATCTAGAATGTCTTCTGTAAATTCATCTCCTGCCACACGAATGGATTGGTCGCAAACAATACCTGCCAATGCAATAACTGCAATTTCAGTTGTTCCACCACCAATGTCAATAATCATGTTTCCCATTGGTTCAAACACATCTATGCCAATACCAATAGCAGCAGCCATTGGTTCATGAATAAGGTAAACCTCTTTTGCCCCAGCACGCTCTGCACTGTCTTTTACAGCACGTTTTTCAACTTCTGTAATACCAGATGGGATACAAATGACCATGCGTTGTTGAGGTTTAATCAACTTACTGGTTTTAGGTATCATATCTATCATGCCTCTTATCATGTGCTCAGCAGCCTGAAA
>JBILJL010000244.1:0-3962 GCA_044377255.1 Bacteroidia bacterium | reverse complement strand
GGTAAGTAGTATTTTTTGCTCTAATAAATCAATTTCTTTTTGCTGCTGTGAATGGCTATTACAGGCAACAATTAAACAAAATAAAATAAAAAAAAGACTTTGGTATTTAATTGATTTCATGTAGAATTATTATGCTGCAAAAATGAGCAATCTTTAACAGCATTCAACTAAATTATCAAAAAAAGATTTAAGCTTTGGGAAAAGTAAAGTAAAAACTAGAACCTTTCCCTTCTTCAGATTCAACCCAAATTTGGCCACCATTTTTCTCTACAAACTCTTTGCACAGCATTAAGCCAAGGCCAGTTCCCTTTTCATTGCCTGTGCCTTGAGTGCTCACATTATTATGTTGGGTAAATAGCGTTTCCACTTTTTCTGCATTGATACCTACCCCGTTGTCTATCACAATAATTTGGTGAAAATCTCCTTCTTCTTGGGATAATATAGAAACATTACCGCCATCATTGGTGAATTTTAAAGCATTAGAAAGTAAGTTACGTAAAATCAAATTCACCATATTTGCATCGGCCATAATACAGGCATCTTCATCAGTATCATTTTGCAAGGTGATATTTTTTTGCACCGCCATGCTCATCAACATTTGGCAATTCTCCTCAGCTAATTTGTACAAGCTAATGCGTTTTGGTTCGGCCTGAACCCCTTTTATTTGCCCAGCAGCCCACACCAACAAGTTCTCCAATAAATCAATGGTATTTTGAACCGACCCTGCCACTTCTTTGCCTAATTTTGATTGTGATTCTGCCTTGTATTCAGGATTACTTACCAAATCAAAATAGAGCTTCATGGTAGTTAAGTTGTTCCTTAAATCATGAGAGATGATAGAAAAAAACCTATCCTTCACTTGGTTCAATTGGGTTAGTTGTTCTTTCTGTTTTTCTATTTCAATATTTTTAAGTTTTAAATCGTGCAATCCAACATTGAGCTTTCTATTGATGATTTTATTTTGGGTGATAAAAAACACAAAAACCAAAATTAAAATAACCAATAAAACGGAAAGGGTGATAAAAAAATTCTTGTCTTGTTTGGCTTGCTTTAAGTCTAATTCTTTGAGCTTATCTTCTTTTCCCAATAAATCAATTTGCGCTTGTCTCTTTTCTGCTTCATACAATAATTGCAAGTCGGAAGTCTGCTTAAGAATGGAGTCGTTAAACAATGAATCTTTTATTTCTGCGCTGAGCGACCTAAACGTTTTGGAAGTACCATTGTCTTTTAAACTTTTATACAATTCTGCTAAACCTTCATAAGCCTCATCCAACTCAATTTTCATTCCGGCCTTTTTTGCCAATGTAATTGCCTTGCGGTACTCCATATTGGCAAGTTCATAATCCTTTGATTTTGCATGTGCATTTGCTAAACCCAATAAACTTCTAACCTCCAAAGGCACTATGTTCAAGGACTTGGCTATGCTATATGCAGATTGAAAACTTACAATAGCCAAACCAGATTTCCCCTGCAATATTTGTAAATTGGCTAGGTTAATTAAAGTGGCCGATTCGCCAGCTTGGTTATTGATATCGCGGTATAATTTTAGCGCTTTTTTATAATATTCATCGGCCTTGGCATACTGATTTTGTCGCGCATAAATAGCACCAATTTGCTCATAAATATTGAGTTGTCTAAACTTATCGTCCTTTTGTTCAAATAGCTTTAAGGCTTTAAGATTATACTCAATGGCCCGCGAAAAATTGTTCTGACGGTTGTATAAATCGCCTAAAGAAACATATACATTGAGCTTGCCTACTACTTGGTTATTTGCCTCATAAAAACGCAAAGCTTCAAGGTAGTTTTCAACGGCTTTAGAAATATCTCCTTGGGAGTGGTAAATATTTGCGTTTAAATAAATAAAATCGGCTTTCTCATTCAATATCCCATTTGCCTCAGCTATGGCAATTCCTCTCACCAAATACTCTCTTGCATTGCCGTATTTACCATTGTTGAGGCAAATCAAGGCTAACTGCTTGCAAGCTTCCAACTCAACCTTAAATACATTGTTTTGTTTGGCAGATTCTGCTACCTGCTCCAACTGAGCTTGTGCCTGAGCAGGATTTGTATACCGCAAAGATTTGGCCTGAACCAATTGCAAATGAAGGGCGCTAGAATCCTTTTGAGATTTGGCTTCAAAACTAAAAAAAAGAAAAAATAATAGTGCAATAAATACCTTCATTGTTAATTGAATAAAAGTAATTACAACACATATTTTTTTCATGGGTGTAATGACAATTAGGCAACCAAGGTTTCTACCAATTTAAAACCAGAACCATGAATATTGAGAATCTCTACCCTTTTATTGTCCTTCAATAGCTTTCTTAATTTATTGATATAAACATCCAAATTTCTTGCTGTATAAAAATCATCTCTACCCCAAACGCTTAATAGCAGGCTATTTCGGGTAAGCAATTGGTTCTTATTTTTTACAAATAACTTTAACAAATCACATTCGGTGCTACTGATTTTTTTCTCTTTATTATCGTAAGTAATTAAGTGATTAGGAATGTCTATTTTCATTCCTGCTATCTCATACACTTCGTCTTTTATTAAAATCTCTGGCTTTGCTGGCACCGACCTTTTGAGAATTGCCCTCATCCTAGCTAACAATTCTTGGGTGCTAAATGGCTTGGTAATATATTCATCGGCCCCTAGGCCAAAACCCTTCAACTTATCTTCTTCGCTACTATTGGCTGTTAAAAAAACCATTGGCGTAAATACATCTTGCTCCCTAATTAACTTACCCAATTCAAAACCATTTTTCTTAGGCATGTTTACGTCCAACAAACACAAATCAAATTTTTCTTTTTGAAAAACTTGCCAACCTTCTTCGCCATCCTTACACAAATGAGTGGTAAAACCTGCGAGTTTTAAATTCTCCTTTAAAAGGGTTGCCAGAGTAATATCATCCTCTACAACCAAAATATGCGGTGCTTTATCCTGGTTCATAATGTTTATTTAATATTCAAATTTAATTTTTTTTAGGGTAAATTAGCCACATAAGCACTAACTTGCACCTGACGCTATGAAATTTGTGCATACAAGTTGTTGTTGTTTTCAGGTATTCAAACAATTAGCAATCATACTAGTTAAAATTTTAAGAAACGCTTTAGAAATATTAAAGAAATAATTAAGACCCAAATGAAGCTTCCTTCTTTTATTGTTTTACTCCGAATTCCTTTTTCTTACTATCTGTTACCTGTATTTCTATTTGCATTTTCACTTTCTAGTCAGCCAGATTTATATAGGTGTCTCGATTTATTTATCATCCTTCATTTATTCATTTACCCTGCTAGCAATGGCTTTAACAGCTATATGGACAAAGATGAGGACAGCATTGGTGGATTAAAGAACCCACCTAAACCAGATGTTTGGTTATTACTTGTTTCTATGTTGATGAATGTAGTTGGCATTTATTATAGCTATTGCCTCGATCCCATTCTTGCCATATTAATAGCTATCTATGTAATCATTTCAATAGCCTATAGCATGCATGGCATTCGGTTAAAAAAATATGCCATTATCAGTTTCATTTCAGTCAGTTTTTTTCAGGGTTTTTGGATTTATGCTATCGTATTCCTTTTTGGCCAGAAAGTAGATTATTTGCAAGCTATGGGTCAAACCAATTTTCTTGTTCCAGCCATCATAAGCAGTTTAATGGTAGCTGGGGCCTATCCAATGACTCAAATATACCAGCACAAGGCCGATGAAAAAAGTGGCGATAAAACTTTAAGTAGGTTATTGGGCTTAAAGGGAACTTTTAAATTTTGTGGCACCATCAATTTAATCATAGGATTGTGGTTAGGCCATTTCTTCATTACCTCAAATCAATCGCATTATTTCTATTCATTCTTGTTGTTTGTTTTCCCCTCCATTGCCTTTTTTATCTGGTGGGCACTAAAAGTTTGGGGCGATACAACCCAGGCTAATTTTAGCAACACCATGTTATTGAATACGAT
>JBILJL010000243.1:0-3966 GCA_044377255.1 Bacteroidia bacterium | reverse complement strand
ACATGATTTTTGGAATAGAGATGAGTTTATAATGACTATTTAATAAATTATTTAGTATCCTTTTCCTAACTTTTGTGATTTTTTATCTTCATTTATTTATTTTAAGTTTGTTCAAATTAAAAATTTAATGAAAAAAATATACTTATTTATTTTAGTTACTATATGCGTGGCAACTTCGCAAGCTCAAAGCATTTCTTTATTGGGTTATGGAGGTGCTTTAACGGGCTCTAGGGTTTACCCTGTATCTGGAGATTACAGGGTAAAGGGAGATTGGAGTTATGGCGCTGCACTTGAATTTGAAGTGCCATTTGGCTCTGTAACTTTAGGGTGGAGCGGTCAACAAACTACTTTAGTAAAAGAAGGAAGTTTTTCTGCTACTAGTAAAATTAGTGATTTGAATGTTAACTATTACCAATTAGGATTTAATAAAGACCTATCGGATGGTGCTGTTCGCCCGCATACCATATTTTCACTTGGAGCCGCACAATTTAATCCTACTGGTGAACATAATTTAACTGGCGATAAATGGTTTTTTGCAGCTACTTTTGGGTTAGGGCTAAAAGCCGACATCAATGAAAAAGTAGGGTTGCGGATTCAGGCCAAAGGAAACATGCCGCTAGAAATGGGAGGAGCGGGTATTTTTTGCACTTCTGGCGGTTGCGCTCCTAATCTTTATTTCAACCCAATTCTTTTTCAAGGAGAATTTACACTTGGTCTAGCTATTAAGCTAAAATAAGTTTCAATAAATTATATGAAGCTGCATCAATACCGCGGCTTTTTTTTACATTTTTTGCAAAAAAAATGGGATTATAACATTATTTATTATTATTGATGAATAAAACGTTTCAATTTGAAGAAGATTCTACTAGTAATATTTCTATATTTTATTGTTTCACTCACCACCTCAAATGCTCAAGCCCCGGTTTTGGTAAGGGGTTTTGTGAAGGATATTAAAACTGCTGAGGCACTTATTGGTGCTACAATTTCTGTAAAAGGTACAACCACTGGTGTTTCAACAGATTATGAGGGTGCATTTACTTTAAAGGTAAATCAGCAACTGCCATTTGTTATTGTTATTTCTTATGTTGGCTATATAAAAACTGAAGTAAATGTAAGCAGTGTTAATAAGCCATTAGAAATTAAACTGAAGGAAAATACACGTCAATTGAATGAGGTCTCAATCAAGGATTCGCGCATTACCATGAAGCAAAAGCAGGCACCTCTTACCATTGAAACCATGGACGCCATTGCCATTAAAGAAACTCCTGCAGCAAATTTTTATGAAGGCTTGGCGCATTTAAAAGGGGTAGACATGACTAGCGCAAGTATTGGGTTCAAAATTATAAATACCAGAGGATTCAATAGCACTTCGCCCGTGCGTAGTTTGCAATTAATTGATGGGGTAGATAACCAATCGCCAGGCTTAAATTTTTCGCTCGGTAACTTTTTGGGTGCCTCCGAATTAGATGTGCAAAAAGTAGATTTAATTGTTGGTGCAAGTGGTGCGTATTATGGTCCCGGCGCTTTTAATGGGGTAATCAATATGCAAACCAAGAATCCATTTCTATTTCCGGGTTTAAGTGTGCAAATGCGTATTGGTGAAAGGAAATTAACTGAATTTGCAATAAGGTATGCTGAGATTTTTAAGAATAAAAAAGGAGAGGAAAAATTTGCCTATAAACTAAATTTGTTTGCAATGAGTGCCCTAGATTGGGAGGCTACCAATTATGAAAAAACTTCTCAAAGTCCAGTGGATGAAACGAATCCAGGCGGCTACGATGCCGTAAATGTATATGGCGATGAGTATTCAAATTCTAGGTTCAGGCAAACTGGCACTCCTTTTTTGGGCTATGGCTATACTACCCGAAAGGGTTATATGGAAAAAGACTTAGTTGATTATAATTCTAGGAATTTAAAAATGAGTGCTGGCCTTTATTATAAAGTGAAGAAAGATGTTGAACTTATTTTTTGTTCCAATTTTAGCACGGGAACAACCGTTTACCAAGGCGATAACCGTTTTAGCTTAAAGGATATTCTGTTTAACCAAAATAAATTAGAACTTAGAAAAGAAAATAGCTTTTTTATAAGAGCTTACAACACAAAAGAAAATGCAGGCAATAGTTTTGATGCCTATTCAACTGCGTTGCTTTTACAGCAATATGCCAAGTCGGATAACAATTGGGCTAAAGATTATGGCAATAATTGGAACAGCATAGCTTATAATACCATCACAGGACTTAGGCCTCCAGCCAATAGCACTCCACCAGGAATTGAGTATGAAAAGTACGCAAACCATTATTTAAATAATTATTATTACGATTCGTTGGTTAGGTATCACGGTTTAGTTAGAAATGAAACTGATATAAAGCCATCTAATCAAACTGGTGGTTTAGCTCGGTTTGAACCAAATACCGATAGGTTTGACTCAGCCTATAAAGAAATAATTTCATTAACAAACAGAGAAGGTGGTTCTCGCTTTTTTGATCAATCTGCATTGTACCATGTTATGGCAGAAAAACAATTTAAGATTCAAGAATTGGATTTGCGCATTGGAGGAAATTACAGGCTGTATGCTCCAAATAGTGAAGGAACAATTTTCTTGGATACCACCGAGAAAATTAGAAACCATGAGGTTGGGGCATATTTAGGTTTGGAGCATAAGTTTCTTGCTGATAAATTGAAAATTAGTTTCACCAATAGGTTGGATAAAAATCAAAATTTTAATTTGCTTTGGTCGCCAGCTGCTTCATTTGTTTATTCGTATAAACAACATGTTTTTCGTTTTTCTGCATCCAGTGCCATTCGTAACCCTACTTTAACCGATCAGTACATTAATTTGAACGTAGGTAGGGCAACACTTTTAGGAAACCTAAAAGGTTTTGATAGTTTGGTTACTGTGGGAAGTCTGATTGATGCATTTAACAATGGTAAAAACAGGTTGTCGTACTTTAATGTGGCGCCAATTAGGCCAGAAAGGGTTAAAACCATTGAGTTTGGTTACAGAGGAAATTTAGGCGAAAAGTTTTTCATAGATATGAGTTACTACTACAGTTGGTACAATGATTTTATTGGGTATAAAATTGGTGTAGATGTTGATTGGCCGGCAAATGAAGTTTATTTAAATTCTGCCAAAGTTTATCGCGTAAGCACCAATGCATTGGACAGAGTAACCACCCAAGGATTTTCCATAGGTTTAAATTATTATTATGAAAAGGCATTAGGCTTTGCGGCAAATTATTCGTGGAATGAACTAAATAGGCATGGTTCTACTGATGATTTGATTCCAGCTTTCAATACACCACCACATAAATATAATTTGGGTGTTAACGGGCGAGAAATAGATTCAAGGTTTTTTGGCGTGGATATTCATAATTGGGGATATAGCGTAAATTATAAATGGCAACAAGGTTTTATATTTGAGGGCTCTCCTCAATTTACAGGTGAAGTTCCAGCTTATGGAATGGTTGATGCCCAAATAAATAAATATTTCCCCCAAGAGAAGCTGATTGTTAAGATTGGCGCTAGTAATCTCTTAAATAACAAGGTGATACAAGTTTATGGTGGTCCTAAAGTTGGCAGGTTGGCTTACTTTTCACTTTTGTTTGATTTTTCTAAATAGTTGCAAAAAATACAAATGACTTGATTATATTATAAAATGAGACTTAATTAGCAAAATTAATTTTAAAACAAACACTAAAAAAAATATGAAAAAACAATTACTTAGAGGATTAACCATTATGGCCTGCACTCTTGCAATGCATGCAAATGCGCAGGTTAGGTTTATTGATCCTGTTTTCCAAGGAGTTACTAAAACCAGTAACTTAATGTATGATTCAAATGCAGCTGTAAACATTCTATTTGGCAACCCAGCAGCACCGGGAATACCACCTTTGTATTCAGCTAAACTAAGATGCGATGTGTATGAGCCAACAGGCGATACTTCATCAAAAAGACCTTTGATTATCT
>JBILJL010000242.1:0-3999 GCA_044377255.1 Bacteroidia bacterium | reverse complement strand
AAACCTACACCAACATTATAAAACATCTTGCTTTTGGTTACTTGTTTTTTAACTTACTCTTATCAGTTGGATGTGAGAGAAAACCATGTGATGAAACCCCAATAATTGATACCATAGAAATTGCAAATCCTGCGGTTTATAAAAAGGCCTTAACAAGCTATTCTGGAAACGACACCTTAACTTTTAAATCTGAAACTGGTGAGATTTTTACCTTTCAAGGTGAAGGGTTAATTAAAGGGTACTATAATGCTTATGAGTTTTTAGAAGATAGGTGCAATACCAAATTGACACATGTTAAACGTTTTGATGGTTATAATTTTGTATCAAGTAATTTTGGGTCAGATATTCAATATTTAATAAAGAAGCCTTTTAATTACAACTTTGGCGCTGATTTTCATATCAAAGCTTATGATTATGATTTTTATCGAGATGCAGAATTACCTCCTCTTGGTCATTCTTGGTACTTACAAGGCTTAATAATTAATGGGAAAACATACAATAATGTATTGAAAATTTATAGAAATTATGATCCCTTAGATAAGTCATTTTTATATTATAGCCTTGAGCATGGCATTATTCAAATTAATTTTTTAAACGGGCATACATTAACCAAAGAATAAAAAAGATTTACCTATGAAACTAAATTTATGCTACCTTCTAATTGCTTTTTTGGCAATTATACAATCATTTAAAATTAAAGGTGAAGAAATTTCAAAACCTAATATGCATCCTTTGAGCGGCTATAATAATACTCAAGGTGGTTTGGGTGATTTTATTAGGAAAATAGGTAATTTATTTAAACCAGAGTGGGGATGCTATCAAGTAAAAGGGCAAAACAATTCATCACCACTAGCAATGTTTAATAGAACAACTTTTACTAAGGATACTGCCGAAATTATTCAAAAAATTAAAATTCCTGAGTCAGATTTCTATAAAATTTATGAAAATGTTTTTAGTATAGGTTCAAACATTGGGGCTTTTACAATCCCAGCAAAAAATGGAAGTAGAAATGTTTTTGAAAATCGGTCAACTTATGCTAAAAATGCCGCATTTGTTTTGGTGCTTGGTGTATATAAGAATGGTAGTCGGATTTCAAAGGATACCTTAAATAGATTGGCGGACAATGTGTTAAAAGTTATTAAAGAATGCGACGACAATATAACTGATAATTGGTTTCAGAAGGAAGGATTAACTGGTTGGGGTGAAGATGCCCAAATGATAAGAAGTATTGAGTTGATTAATTACTGTATTGCACTTGATATGGTGAGAACTGCTGGGTATATGCACACTAATGGTGTTAACATATTTCAATAGCCCTTCATAATTATTTAATTGCATAATTCAATTTCTTTCATAAATTTGATTTAGCTAATATGTAAGCCTATGAAAAATACAATTACTTTTACCACATTAATTTGGTTATTTCTAATTATTGGTTGCAAAAAAAAATGTGAACAAAAGGAAGTACTGTACACTGTTTTAGAAGAAACTAAAAAGGAAATTCCTTATACAGGATTTGATACTTTAACATTTGTAAGAACATCAGTTGGTGATACGCATGTTTTTATGGGACTGGGTAAGACTTTGGATTATAAATTTAGTAGAGCTGCTGCAGATTGCAGTAACACAAATAAAGAAGAAAATTACTTTTTTACTTATGTGTCTAAAACTATTTCAAATAAAATAATAGTGGGTTATAATTCCCCAAACTCACTATCCTATCACCACTTGGAGTTTAAAAATCAAAAATTTGAAGGTGACTTGTTTTTTTATACCCCTATACCTTTAATTGATTCATTAAATGTTTTAGGTAAGATTTATTATAATGTACAAGCAATGCCAAATGATGACCCATTAAACTCTCCCTTCGTAGCATTTTTTGATGAGATTGTAGGATGTATAAAAATTAGGCTAATAAATGGTGAAACTTGGGAATTATTGTCCATTAAAAACTAATAATATGAAAAGGAAAGTTATATTATTATTGGCGTTTTTTTTAATTGGTTTTAATCCCGTCTTTTCAAATACCAAATCCAATTATTTATTTAATTTTAAAGATTCAATTCATTTTATCAACATTAATAATAATTCCGAATTGATTTTTAGTAAATTTATTAATGGACCTTTTGATTTATTTAATTTTAATGAACCTAGGAGTGGGAAATACAATGAAATTTCGCGAAAAACGCCACCATTTACATTTTTTGATGATGGTAATATCTCTAATATTAGAAGCATGATTAGGTATAACATATCCTATTCAAAGAAAAATTTTCACCGTTTTTATCTTGACATCTTTGATCTTTTAGATGGCTCTAAATTATTGCCAGCCTGCAGCCATGATTTAATCTGTAATGAGGCCTACAAAGCAAAGGCAGCTGCTTTTGTTTATTTTATTGGACTTGATAAACAATATAATGATTTAGGAAATGTTGGAGACCCTGCACGAGAATATTATTATAACTTAGCAGTTAATTTTATTAAAGGCGCACGCACCTCCAAAGATAGATTTAATGGGTTAGATAGACAAAGATATCGGGCATTTGAACTTATTCAGTATTTACAAGGATTCGATTATTTATACACAACAAGATTCTTTTCAGGGGTTAATAATTACAGTACCTTCCCAGATAAAGATGAATTAACTGATATATTATGTGACTTTACAACAGAACTACATTCGGCAGCAAATAATCTTAGACAATCTTATGCTGTAAACAATAATATTACGATTATTATTTCATCTGCAGTTGGTATGAGTGCTTGTATTTTTAATCAACGTGCTGTTAGATTTTGGCAAAATCAGAAAAAACCGGAAAGGTGGGGTCATGCTGCTCATGCTTATATTGCTAGAACTTTATTTGAAGGACCTGCATTTACTAGTTTTAGTGGTGCTGGCCCTATGTCGGTTAAAAATGAAATTGGTGGGTATGCGGAAGGACAGCATTATTTTGCATACGGGTTTCAGGCATTGATCCCGTTTATGAAAACGTATTATCAGAGCATAGGAATTAAATCCTTAAGTGATGAAAGTGATATGGGAGGAAGGGCTTATTGGCCCTGCGCACTTTGCCTCAAAAGTGTTCCACAAGAACCCTATAATTCTAAAAGCTATTTAAACATTTATAAATGGTATAGAAATATTTTACTACCAAATCAAGAACCACCAACCATTGATGATACTTGGAAAAAGGATTATCCATTTACCGGAATTGCACTTATTGGCAACAAAGAAAACAATCCGTTTACAGATTACAACAAACTTGGTAGTGGTTTGTTAGGTGTTGGAGAGGATGGTTATAATCTTTATATTGATTATCTATTAACAATGAATTACCCAGTAGAAAGTGAAATACCCGAAATAGTAGAATTTAAAAAGTCTGGGGATTTAATAATTAAGGATAATTTACATTACCTTCATGTAAATGCCGAAACGGATAATTCAAATAATGGTGGATATCATGAACATGGCGATGTTACTAGTTTCATAATTGGAGCTGGAAATATGGATATATTAGCCATGGACCCTCCATACTATGGTGAATCAGACCGAAAAGAAGTTAGAAAAGGCAAACACCATAATGTGATAACTATTGACGAAAAAGGCCCAAATAAAAGAGATGACGTAATTTACTCAGAAATTAAGAAAGATATTTCTTATTCGAATACTGACCCAAATATGGGTGGAGAGGTGTTTAATGAAATTGGTGTAAATGCAACTTATTGGAAATATTTATTGGGAGTGAGAGTGGGTGAAAAAATAACTGTAAACAGAAAGATTGAACGTCATAATTATCAATATCCATATTATGTTGTTAATGATTTGGTAAAAAATATTTCAATGACTGGATATGCTAATATTTGTTTTAATATTAATGGAGATGGGGATGAAAACACAACAGGTACATTTGAAAAAATTAATGCAAGTACTTTTTTGTGGAAAAGACCTTGCACCATAGATAACACCCCTGCTGATAATTGGAAAATGTATTCTACAAC
>JBILJL010000023.1:0-16185 GCA_044377255.1 Bacteroidia bacterium | reverse complement strand
CTGCATTTTCCACCAAAGTTTGCAACATCATTGGCGGCACTTTTGCGGTTAAAACGGCTTCATCAATTTCCAATTTTATGTATAACCTATCGTCGAAACGAATTTTTTCTATGGCCAAATAATCATTTACTGTTTCTAATTCTTGCTTCATTGAAACCACTTTTTCTCTACTCATTTGCAAAGAGTTTCTAAGCAAGCTACTCAATCTATTGATGGCTTCCTTGGAAAGCTCGGGCTCTACATCTACAAGTGTTCTGATGCTATTTAAGGAGTTAAAAAGAAAATGCGGATTGAGTTGCGTTTTTAAATTTTGGTATTGGTTTTCTTTGATAATAGCCTGCAATTGATACTTGGCTTTTTCGGCCTCCAAAGATCTTTCCCAGTATTGAAACAAATGATAAACCAAGGCCCAAAGCAAGATATATTTACTCCAATTGAATAGGTAATTGAAAATGAGAATGGTATCAATAGGCAATTGGTTCATCAATGGAACGGTGAGCCTATCAAGGTAAATATTGAGCATGGTAAGCAAAAAAGAAACAAAGCCTATGCTTAACACCGCAATAGGAAGCAATCTTTTAATGGGCAGGTTGATCCAACTCGTTTTGATGATAAAAATACGGTAGAGGTGCGTGAGGGTAATACCTGCAACAAAATTAATGGCAACGTTTAGGATCAGCAATTCATTGAAGCCATAAATGTTTCCATAGCCAATGAACTCTAGCAAAACAAACAGAAACCAACCACCTATCTGACAAAGCCAATACAGCGTATTCTTTTTCATTAGGGTAAAGATAAAAGAAAAATTGCCGGAAAATAAAAGGCGCTTACATAAAAGGTTCAGCCAATGGTTAAAAGCGAAAATAGGAATATGAGATTTTGAAAAAAGGCAAAAATAAAAAGGCCGAACCATGCGGTTCGGCCTTTCCGATAAAATGTTATAGCAATTAGGCTAGTACCACAATTTTATTGTTAAGTACTTCTACCACACCACCGCTCACTTCAAACTCTTGTTTGCCTTCTTTATTTTTAACCACAATCTTTCCTTTTTCAAGGCTAGATATTAGGGCCGCGTGGCCTTTCAATATTTGAAAGCTACCGTTACTTCCAGGAAGTGTTACGGCATCAATTTGGCCACTGAATATGGTTTTGTCGGCAGTAATGATATCTAATTGCATGTGAGTTTTTCTATTAATTATGCATTGATTTCGGCCAACATTTTCTCTCCTTTGGCAATCGCATCTTCGATGTTACCAACTAAGTTAAATGCAGCTTCAGGATATTTATCAACCTCGCCATCCATGATCATGTTGAAACCTTTGATGGTATCTTCAATTGGCACCAATACACCTTTTAAACCGGTGAATTGCTCTGCCACGTGGAAAGGCTGAGATAAGAAACGTTGCACACGACGAGCGCGCGATACAACCAATTTATCTTCATCACTTAACTCTTCCATACCCAAGATGGCAATAATATCTTGCAATTCTTTGTAACGTTGTAAAGTTGATTTAACGCGTTGAGCGCAATTGTAATGTGCATCTCCTACTACCGCAGCAGAAAGGATACGTGAAGTTGAATCCAAAGGATCTACCGCAGGATAAATACCCAATTCAGCAATTTTACGACTCAATACCGTAGTTGCATCCAAGTGGGCAAATGTTGTTGCAGGAGCTGGATCCGTTAAGTCATCCGCAGGTACGTATACGGCTTGAACCGAAGTGATAGAACCACGTTTGGTTGAAGTAATACGTTCTTGCATGGCACCCATTTCTGAGGCCAAAGTTGGTTGGTAACCTACCGCCGAAGGCATACGACCTAAAAGAGCCGATACTTCAGAACCCGCTTGGGTAAAACGGAAGATATTGTCTACGAAGAATAAGATATCGCGACCACCAGATTTTTCATCACCATCACGGAAATATTCTGCCATGGTTAAGCCAGATAAAGCCACACGAGCACGTGCTCCAGGAGGCTCATTCATTTGTCCAAAAACGAGGGTTGCTTGAGACTTTGCCAATTCGGTATAATCTACCTTTGATAAATCCCAACCACCTTCTTCCATGCTGTGTTTAAACTCAGCACCATATTTAATTACATCTGATTCAATAAACTCGCGAAGCAAGTCGTTTCCCTCACGGGTACGCTCACCTACACCAGCAAAAACCGACATACCTTCATAAGCCTTGGCAATGTTATTTACCAATTCCATGATTAGTACCGTTTTACCCACACCAGCACCACCAAACAAACCAATCTTACCACCTTTTGCGTATGGCTCAATTAAGTCGATTACCTTGATACCAGTATATAAAGGCTCAGAAGTTGTAGAAAGTTCTTCAAATGGAGGCGCATCGCGGTGAATAGCTCTAGGTCCTTCGCTATTTACCTTTTTCATTCCATCAATAGCCTCACCAACCACGTTGAATAAACGACCACGGATATCATCACCAGTAGGCATAACAATTGGAGATTCGGTAGAAGTAACAGTCATACCACGAACTAAACCGTCGGTACTATCCATTGCTACAGTACGAATCATGCTTTCACCTAAATGCTTTTGGCACTCAAGAATAATTCTGGTACCATCTGGCCTATCAATATATAGGGCTTCATAAATTTTAGGCAACTTGTTGTCTCCGCCAGCAAAGCTAACGTCTACAACAGGTCCAATTACCTGGGCTATAACACCTGATTTTGACATATTTAAGATATTTTTACGTATAAAAAGTGGTGCAAATTTACTCTTTTACACCTAAAATCAAACCTAAAGCGCAAAAAAGTTAAAGAAATGTAAAACGAAATTTTCTCTCCCTACATAAACAATGCCTTCAACTCTGTGGCATCATCTGGCTTCATTTTGCCAGCTAGGATGAGGCGGAGTTGGCGGCGGCGGAGGGCTCCGTCGTATCTTTTGGTTTCTTCTTCGGTTTCTGGATTTAAGGCTGGCACTTGAACCGGGCCTCCATTGCGGTCTAAGGCAACAAAAGTATAATAGGCTTCATGGCTCAAGAAACTTTCGCCTGTTGGAATGTTCTCTGCCCAAACCTTAATGTAAACCTCCATTGAGGTATTGAAAGCTCGAGAAACTTCTGCTTGTAGGGTTACCACATCGCCCAATTTGATTGATTTGGCAAAGCTTACACTGTCAACCGATGCGGTTACAACCGTTTTACCAGAATGCTTTTGGGCTGCAATGGCTGCTGCAATGTCCATCCAATGTAATAGCTTTCCTCCCATTAAATTATGCAAGGTATTGGTATCATTGGGCAATACCATTTCATTCATAATGGTTCTTGAATGAGTGGGATTTTTTATGGTTAACTGATTATTGTTCATATTGTAAATTTAGTTTTCAAAAGTAAACAAGTAATCAAGCATTTGGTTAAAGAAATGTTTGAACCAAAAAAAAGGCCTAATCCAAGTGAATGGATCAGGCCTCTTTTGGTTCAAACCGAAATGGTTTTATTTATTTTCTACGATACGTTTTACGACTGTTTCGCCATCAACGCTAATTCTTACTAAATACATTCCTGCGGCAAATCCATGTTCTTTTGCACCAAAAGTATAAGTGTGATTTCCAGCCGATAATTGTTTTTCTTCCAAAACTTCAACCAACACTCCTAAAGTACTTACTACTTCAATGCGTACAAATGAATTGCTATTTAATCCTAATTGAATATTTGTAAAATCAGTGTATGGGTTTGGAGCAATGCTCACTTGATTGATGGCTTGGTATAAGTTTAAGCCAGTAGGTATAAAGCTCAATGAATCTGACAATACAGATGCACAACCTGCGGCATTGGTTACTTTTACAGTATAACTACCTTTTGTTGTTGCTGTGTAATTTCTAGCTGTTGCACCGTTGATGATACCTCCATTTAAATACCATTGGTAATTGCTTTCAAGGCTTGAGGTTAATACGTCACCACTTCTTGATATACTTGGCTTGGCAGGTATTGGATTTGCAATTACCCCAACCGCTGATGAATTAGCTGAACAAGCAAAAGTATCTGTTACCATAACCGTAAAATTACCAGTTTCTTTAGCAGTATATTTTGAGGCATTTGCGCCATTTATAGCTATACCAGATTTACTCCATTGGTAGCTAAATGTGCTGGAGTTATTTGCGTTTAATACCACGCTATCACCAGCACAAAAACTGTTTGAACCAACGTATGTTACAGAAACAATTGGACTAGTACAAACACCTGTTCCTTGAATAGCAAATGAATAAACTGGCTCATCAAAGTCGTTATTATTTATTACCAATGTTGCATTTCTACTACCCGATACTTTAGGAGTAAATTTAACAGTTACACTCAAGGTACTATTTCCATTTATATTAGCTGGTGTAATGCTAGGAGTAACTATGCTGAACTCACTTGCATTTATACCTGTAATTGCAATGCTTTTAATAGTTAAGCTTCCTATAGCAGTATTTTCAACTATAAACGTTTTAGTTTCGCTGCTTCCAGTTGCGGCAATACCAAATTGGGTGTTAACATTTGGAGTAGTTAATCCGTTTGGAATATTTACACTGTTAGCTTTTACATTAATTTCTGGATTCGCATTATACGTATCAGGATTGTACAATGATAAAATTTGTCCGCCTTCTACTTGCTCGCCACCTACTCCGTAATGTGCTTGGTCTACCATTAAAAACATACCTGCTCCTAAGATTGATTGCATATCTATGATACCTGACGATTCTTCGTCTTGCGTTAAATAATTAGCACCACCCACAACAAATCTTGTTGAATCATGAGTTGAGATTAATTTAACTTGATCGGTCGCAATGTTATACTGCCATATTTTAGCTAAGTAACTTTGATTTCCTGGATCTTCTTGGATCAACACATGACCATAATTATCAATGGTCATGTTGTCCATCATTTTAGGACCTTCGGTTCCATCCAATACTGCAGTAATGGTTCCGCCTAATTCTGGAGTTTTGATATCCGACATGCGCAATCTCCATAAACGACTTGGCGCTGTGAATGAATTGGTAGTAACAAAATAGAAATCGTTTGGATTACTTGGATCCCAATGACCATCTTCTGGACGTAAGAAATTGGTTACTCCTAGGGCATTACTCTTTGAATTTAAAGCAGCACCTGATGAGTCTCTTACGATTCCTAAATCTACTAAGGTAAAGGCTGTATTGGCAGCAGGAATTGAAGTACTAATTTCTGTTGCTAAACCTGCAACTGCAACTCCGTATAAACGACCATTGCTTAAACCAGCTTTCTCAATTTCTGTTCCTGTATTGGTTTTGGTTCCAATGTAAAAATAAACTTGACCTGGAGTGGCATCATCTGTTCCCACAACAATTGTTTTGTTTTGAGCAACTGGTGAAGCAACTGAATTCTCCCACGAGAATTTACCTAAGTAAGGCAATTCATAAGTAGTTCCAGCATTTACTCCTGTTAAAATATGACCAAAAGCTCTACCTTCATTTCCGGCTTCTTCACCATTCATGAAGATTCTTTCTTGTGTTCCTAAACCAGTTGCTGCATTATAGAATGCACTTACAGCTGGTAAATCAGATGAACAGAAACGGTTGAATGCTTTTTTGCTTGTTGTATCTGCAGGGTTATATAAAGTATAACCTGTTCCATTCCATAAATTAACTTTTTGGATCAAATCTGAACCACTTACTACACTTAAATCAGATTTGTTAATTACCCATTTAGAAACAAATGCACCTTTAGCACCATGCGCTCTGTTTACACCTAATGTGCTACCTAGTTCATGACTAACTAAGAAGATAAAGGTTCCATTACCATTGTCGTAAGCACCTGTTCCATCTGCCAAGCCTGCCATCATGTAGTTTCCTACTTTATCGCCCGCTGTTAATATTGCAGTAGTTCTTACTCCTGGTGCAACTGGCAATAAATAGGGTGATTGTGAACTGCTTGGTCCAGAATTTGGTACAATTAACCCTTCTTGTCTTGCGTTTAACAATTGGATTCTAAAGTCGCCTCTTATGCTTGTATCTCTTACATTATAAGGGTTTGCGGTAAATCTAGTAGCCATATATTCCGCAAATGCATCTTGCTCTTTACCAATAGTGGTAAATGTTGCTACACCAGGAACTTTTATAGCAGTATCCAAATTTACCCTAAAATTTGTATTAGCAGGGAAAGGATAATTATCTCCACCATTTGCTAAGAAATCTAAAGTAACAATTTTGTAAGTACGAGTAGTATCTCCAAACAATTTACCTTCTTTGGCAATGGTATCTATTTTATTACCTAAAGAATCAATAATAACCAAAGATTGAATTCTGTTTCCAACAACCTTAGTAGTATCATAACTAAAAGCAACACCACCAACTTGAGGAAACTGACCAGGAGTAGCACCGGGCACGGTTGCAGAAATACCATGCTCTAATAGTCTTTTTAATCCAGCAGCATTGGTTCTTACAATTGATAAACCGTTGTTGAAACGCAAAGAATTTTCAATGTCTAATTGAGAGATATCGCCACTTGCTTTTCCTGCAGAAGGATTTGCCAATGTTTTTTCTAATATAGTTGTTGAACCAACAGCATTTACATTACCGATGGCAGATCTAATTCCACCACCATTTTTGATAGAAACCTTTACTTGGTTATCATACTGGCGGGCATACCATAAATTGGCATCTGCAGATAAATCACCAAAATTAGTTTCCTCTGTTCTTACAAAGTTTCTTCTACCTTCTAAAAATACATTTGTTTTGCCAAATTTATTTCCATCTTTTGAATTGATAACAGATGCAATAGCTGTGGTTAAAGTTCTAACTGCACCACCTTTAGTTCCAGCTGCAAAAGCAGCACTATAGTTACCCCATAAACTTGTTACCATTGCAGTATCGGCTGCATAAGCACCATTGATTGTAGAATCTAACATGGTTGGCAATAACCTACCCAATGAATCAAAATCACAAACAAATCTACCAACATATTTCCACTCACTCGTTGTGTTCAAGATTGCCAATGGCTCATTATCATTATTAAGCGTAAGTATCGGATACCTATCAGCAACTGGTGTTCCCGGTCTAATCCTATCATTTCCATCAGCACAAAGGCTGTGCGATCCACCTGCAATAATAATATCAACACCTTTTAACAATGGCGCCAATGCTTTTTCGTTTGCCAATTGTTGCAAATGACTCATTAAAATTATCTTATTAATGCCCATTGCTCTTAAAGAATCAATTACTGGTTGCAATACTGCTGCTAAAGCTGGCATATTATCTGAACTACCACCTAAAACTGTGGTGGCACCCGGTGATGATATTGAAGCCAACAATTGAGTTGTTGCACCAACAATACCTACTCTATCTCCGTTTAATTGAATGATAGCAGAAGGAGCAATTCCTTTTTTCTGCGCATTAGCAGTAATAGTAGGAGATGTTTTAAAACTATCTACTAACAAACGTTGGTTGGTTGTTAAATAGCTCAAGTTAATATCATTTGCAAAATTTAAATTGGCACTTAAGTATGGGAACTGAGCACCAATCCATCTTTTATCTGCACCATTGCTTCTAATATCAACACCAATAATGCTATTCACTTCTGGTGTTCCTAAATCAAATTCGTGGTTACCAAATGCAGAACCTTGAAAGCCCATAATGTTCATCATGGCAACATCAGTTCTTCCAATAGCAGCTCTTATTGCTTGCGTTCCGCCATAATAAAAAGAAGCGGTATTTCTTAAAGGCGTTTGCATGCTAGGATCTTCACCAGCAGCAAGGAATGGACTAGGAATAAAACAATCTCCTGAAGCCAATTTAACAGTATTTAAATAGGTTCCTTCTAAAGTATCCATTACGGCAGCAAAATTAGGTGCATCAATTGGTGCATCAATGCCACTTTCCATATCTGAGGCATGTAATACTTGTAATTGGAATGCACTTCTTGAATCTATTTGATACATTGAAACCGTCCCACTTACTTCATTGGAAAGTAAAATCATGTCTTTGCCAATTGGACTTTCATTTCTTGGAATAAATACAATTCCTTCAGGACCTAAATCGCCAACTGTTGACAAATTTGCTTGATTTGGAGTTACATTAAAATCTCTTGTATTGATGTATTGAACAAAGTAGGGATTACTTGGATTAGTAATATTATAAATCATAATACCACCAACACGCTCTAAACCTACAAATGCATAAGTACTATCTAATATTTTTCCAATGGTTATAGACTCTGGTTCAGGACCTTTGTTATCACTTCTATCATCTAACGAGTTAGTTGTATGACCACAATTAAAGTTTGCTGGAAAAGTTGCCAAAACACGTTGCTCAAATTCGTCTTTACTATCCCAAACCAAAGCTCCAGTTGAACCATTCCAGATAGAGAATGAGCGAGTACCGAAAACGAAAATACTATCAAACTTACCATCATTGTTAAAATCGCCATAACGGTTAGTAACATTTAATCGTCCTAAAGCAGAATTGGCTTTAACAGCTGCAACTCCTGTTGCACCGCCAAACTTTGTAGTATCCAATACATAAGCTGCATTATTTACTCTTACCTCTTCATTGTTTGCTGTACCCCAATCTGCACGTGCATCACCTTCATTGGCAGTTACAAAATAATTTTGGGTTCCAACTTTATAACTTGAAATACCATCTGGATTATACATACCAAAAACAGGGTAATTTGCAATACCAGCAGAAGCGGGTTGATCTGTAGGATCTAAACCATTGCCAGGTAAATTATGATTCTTAAAACCCAAAGGCATCAAAGAAGTAATGGTTGCAGTATTGATATTTAACACTGCCACACAATTGTTTTCTTGGCATGTTACCCAAGCAGTAGTATTGTCGTCAGATACAGTTATATACTCTGGCTCCAAGTCTTCGGCAACAGTTGAGTTGCGTAAAAATGCACCACCAGATGTTTGAATTCTTCCAAATACCCTAATTTTTGAATCTAAAGGTGCTGGTGCATTAAAGGAAGTAAAACCTGCAGTTTGCACATTGGCTTGTGTTAAAGTTACCGCACCATTGCTCAAATCTATAATAGATACTGAACCTTCGGGGTCTATAGTATAACCAACATTAGGCTCACCTTCATTGGCAACCAATAGCTTTAAACCATTTGAAGTAAATGCCAAATTATCTGCATTTGCTCCTGCCTTTACCTTGCTAATAAAGTTACCATTGATGTCTAAAAACACAATAGAGCTTGGATTTGTTTTGCCATTTGAATCGATTACAGCGATGGCGAATAATCCCTTTTTATTACAAGCTACTGAAGTAACATCAATTCCATAAGGCTTTACAGATATGGTAGAAACCAGCACTGGTGAAGCAGGATTTGCAATGTTCACAATCTTGATACTTGAATCAGGACCATTGATTACAAACATACGTTTTGAGCCTGGGTCGAATGCAGAAATTTCTGCCACTCCCCCATTGCTATTGTAAGTACCAATGGAATAACGCCCTAATAATTGGGCTCTGATTTGTGCTTCACTTTTAGGTTGAAATCCTAAGAGCAATGCGAATAATAACACACATTTGAACTGGAAAAATATTTTCATGGATAATAAATTTTACCCATCAAAAGTGTTGTTGCAATGTGTCTAAATTGTTAACGCTAATTAAACAAATAGTTAGGAAAAGAAATTTTTACAATTAAAAAAATAGGATAACAATTAAACAACTAAAAGTTAAATTTAAATTGACATTTTGTTAATAATAGATTTTGTAAATATTACTTTATTTCACCTATCCCAACATTCCATCATTAACAGATTGCCTTCTTGGTAGTGAATAGAAATTGTGCCATCAACTAAAGCTTCATTGCTGCTCCCCGATTTAAACCCTATTGCTAAATCTTCATTGTGAAGGTTGTATTTTAAACCCTTTGTGGTAATGCCTTTAACGGCTCCAATTGGAATCAAGGAGATAGGCGTTCCTTTCACATACCATTTATCGAAAGAGTTTGGCAAGCAATAAATTTTGGAATAATCATCGTACATAACCAATGTTGCTTCACCTTTATACCTTACCAAATTTGTTACATTATTGATGGTATGATCTGCTCTCCTACCTGTAGCCCAAACAATATTTATAGCTTTGTGATTTCTACTTAACAACAAATCAATTCCTTTCTCTAAATCTGTTTTATCTTGATCTGGTGTATGAATAATTTCTACAGGTTGTTGGTGCGCCAAAAATTGTTCTGGATGATGCTCTCTGTCGAAATCGCCTAATACAATATCAATCTTAATACCTAGCTCCAAAACACGCTGCAAAGCGCCATCTAAGACCATTACTGTAGGACTCCATTCCAACAATTGGTTCAGCAAGTCCATGCTGCAAGCTTCACCATTGGCAATGATTAATGCGGGTTCTTGTGTATCTCTAACTACGTGGTGCGACGACATACTGCGAAGATGCAATATTTTTAGCAGCTAAATACCAAATTTAGGCCAATTCTTTTTCGAGCTTTAATTCTCCGGCAAATGTGGCTTTACTAGTGCCAGAATATTGCATCACAACCACATTTGGTTCAGGCAATATTTGATTGGTTTTAACAAAATGACTTAAATTAAAACTGATAGGAAGCACAATAAACCTATACAAATGTTGGTTCAATTTGAGCTCTGAAATTGCTTGTGATTTAAGTGTTCTATCTACCTCTTCTAAAAACATGGTTTTGGGCTTGACCTTAAAATGCAAGTAATAATCAATGGCTATCAACTCCTGTAAATATTGGTCGTTAGGGTATTTATGCAAACAAAATGAGGCCAATATTTCAAAGCTTTCATCGAGGGTATGTTTATGAAAATGGCTTCGCTGGCTGAACCAAATGCCTAATTCAGAAAAGCACTGAAACATGCCACCTAATGATTCTACATAAAGCATGGTGTGTATTGCGCGCTTTTTGTTCCAATACAATTCCATTGCCTCTTCCAACATGGTTACTTGTATCAATTCATCCTTACTTAAATAATTACTCTCAATAATTTGATAAGGTGGATTTGGATCAAACCGAAAACCATACTGCTCATATTTTTCGCGCACGGGTGTGCCTTTTAAAAACTTTAAGAAACCCAATTGCAACTCTGGTGGATGCAAGGCAAACACTTGCTCAAAGCTATAGGCAATGTCATCAATATAATCCAATGGCAGCCCAACAATTAAATCGAGGTGCATTTCTAAATAATCTTGCAATTGCAAAATAACTCCCTTTGTCTTTTCAAAATTCTGCTTCCTGCTAACCTCTAAATTGGCTTTTTGGTTAACCGTTTGTATGCCAATCTCAAAGCGGAACAAGCCTTTTGGTACTTTCTCTTGAATAAACTTGATGATATCTGGGTGCACAATATCTGCAGTGATTTCAAATTGAAACACATTACCAGGCTTGTGGTGATCCAAAATAAACTGAAAGATATCTAAGGTAAAATCCTTTTTAACATTAAAGGTTCTATCCAAAAATTTGATCACCTTTCCATGCTCCATTAAGAACAACAAATTCTCCTTGATAGTTGCTGTAGGCAGGTACCTCACTTTATTGTCTAAACTCGCTAAACAAAACTCGCATTTATACGGGCAACCCCTAGAGGTTTCCATATAGCTTACTTTGTTTTTTATGGCATCGGTTGGTTCAAACAGGTATGGGTTAAAGTCGGCTAGATTATTGATATCAAAGCTTTCGGCCGAAGGGGTATATCTTACTTTTCCTTCCTCCTTGTAAACCAAATTTCCAATTTCTGATACATTTGGATATTGATTTAAAAATTCTGCAAAAGGAATTTCACCTTCACCAACAATGATAAAATCTACTTCTGGTAACTTAATTACATCATTCCAATCATAGCTCACTTCTGGTCCGCCGAGCAAAATTTTAATGCCTGGATTTATCTCTTTTAAAAGCCTTGCTACAGCTAATGTTTGGGTAATGTTCCATATGTAGCAACTGAAAGCCACTACTTCATATTCTTTGCATGCTTTGGTAATTTCATTGGGGTCTTCCTTAATGGCAAATTCCTTCCATTCTAAACCTTTGTGCTTTTGGTTCAAACCGTAAAGAATACGAATGGCCAAATTCATGTGAATATATTTGGCATTGAGCGTAGTTAACAAAATGCGCATTATGAGTTTGGCGTTAATTGGCGGTAAAAATCTAGTTTCTTTTGAATAAGCACCTTGTTGTCGTAATTTAACCTCACCAAATTTGTTGCATTGTCTCCAATTCGTTCAATTTCACTTATATTTTTAAGAAGGTATTCTATTTTCTCTTTAAATTCATCGGCGGTATTGGCAATGAGAATATGTTCGCCATCAACAGCGTCTATACCTTGCGCACCAAGACTTGTAGACACAATACACTTACCCAAAGCCATGCCTTCCATGATTTTTACTCTGATACCACTACCCGAAAATAATGGAACAACCATGATTGCCTTTTCGTTCATGAGTTGCATGGCACTTTCTATTTCACCAAGAATTCTGATATTGTTTTGGTTATTGTAATCATAAAATTCTACAGGAAAATTTCGACCCGCCAAATAGAAATGTAAAGTTGGGTAATCCAACGAAATATCGGCCCAAACCTCTTGTATGAACCAATTCATGGCCTCCTGATTTGGCAACCAATCCATGGAGCCCAAGTGAAAAAGACTAGGCATTTCTAGGTTTTCATTGTTAATGATTAACTTTTCTGTGTTTACCCCAAAAGGAAAAATACCTACAGGAATTTTGCAGTTATCAGTACACATGGTATCAAAATCTGTTTGCGTAAAAACCGTAATTCCATCAAATTGGTTCAGCATAGAAAGCTCGTATTTTTTTAACCTTGAAGCCAACAACCTCAGATAAGAGTGTTTAATAATATTGCCTTGATGTTGCGCTAGATTTTCCCAAATTTTGTATTCTATGTTGTGCTGGCGTAAAACACAAGGTGCCTTGCTATTTGCGCGAATGGCGGCTAAGTAGGGAGCAACAAAAATACTTTCAAAAACTATTACATCAAATTCTTTGGACTTACAAATATCAATGAGTTGCTTTTCAAATTCGTCGCTAATAAACCTGTCTACATGATAGGAACGTTTGCTAAATAGGTTCAATAAGGCATCTTGCGCTTTGATCCTATTGTCGATATAGGTTAAATGAATATCTGCCATAGCCTTTACATGCTCTGGTAAAGTATCGTAATCAATAAAATGCTTTTCGGTATTTAGGGCAGCCATGGTAAGCTCTACCCCAGCTTCTTGGTAACCTTTACTTTCATTGAAATTTGCCAATGCCCCACCGTCTTTAAGCGGCCAAGGGAAGCGATTAAATATTTGAAGGATTTTCATTGATGAAGCAAAGAAAGCGAAAAGGAAGGAGAAAGGGAAGAAAGGGAAGAAAGAGAAGGAGAAAGGGAAAGAGATGGCGAAAGGGATAGGGAGATTATTGAAATGTCTTTTATCCATTTTGATTTTTAAATATAAATGTTGACCTTCGAGAAAATGCTACCTAAAAATATTAAACTCGAGAAAAGCTGGGAGTATTACTACAAGAAGCTCCAAAAATTTGAAAAGGAAAACGGGCATTGCAATGTACCCTTTGAATGGGAAAATGATGCTGAACTTGCCTATTGGACAATTGTTCAGCGCACCTCTAAAATGAATTTAACTAAGGTTCATTTTAGGCTTTTAAACCAAATCAACTTTGATTGGAAATTTGAGGATACTAGCTGGGAGGCGATGTATAAGCGACTAAACAACTATTACCTTAAACATTCTCATGTAATGATTGACCTCAAGGATACTGAGAATAGCGGCTTAAGACAATGGTTCTTTAAGCAAAGGTGGTCGGTAAATACACTTGGAAAAGAAAGAAAGGAGCAATTAAATTTCTTTTTAAACAAGGTTCAAGGGTTAAATTTTAGGGATGTAAAATGGGATTTGCGTTACAATGAGTTGATTGAATTTAAAAAGGAACATGGCCATTGTAGAGTGCCACAATCTTATAAACTAAACCCTCCCCTTGCCAAATGGGTTCATAATTTAAGGCGCAGACCAGAGCAACAAAATGAAGAACGAATAAAGCGTTTAAATGCCGTGGAATTTGAATTTGGTAGGTGGGAACCTACTTGGCAAGAAATGTACCAACAGCTCATTGAATTTAAAAAAATAAATGGGCATACTTCGCCAGGTGCCAAGGCTTATCCAGAAATAGCATTTTGGGTTATTTCACAGAGGGTATTAAACAACAAAAAAATATTATTAAAGGAGCGAAAAAAATTGCTAAATCAACTAGACTTTGATTGGAAACCGATGCAATCTAGGTGGATTAAACAATTTGAAGGACTCAAAAAACTATACATTCAGTATAATAAGAAAATTCCTTATCAAATTATAAAGGATTTAAATTACGAGAATTGGATATATGCGCAACGGGTTTATTTTGAAAAGGGAAAACTTACAGCAGCCCAAATTAAACTTTTAGGTTCCTTGAACATTGATCTTCACAGAAAGCCAATAACAGCCTGGGAATTGATGTTTGAGGAATTGATTCAATTTAAAAAGAAGTTTGGGCATTTTATGGTATTTAAAAAAGAAATCAAGAAGGACTATAAAAAATTGGCCGGTTGGTTGGACATGCAGAGAAGGTATAGGAAACAAGGATTGCTATCTCAAGAAAGAATTGATACATTAGATTCCATTTCATTTATATGGGACGGCGAGGCGGTATACGATCGAAAAGGCATTGCTAGGCCGCGAAAAAAAAGAGGGTTTTAGGGAGGGGTCACTCCTGCTCTGGCTGACTATCAGGCAAGAGAATTTTAAGCTCAGTGCGTCTATTAAGTTGGTGCTCTTCCTTTGTGCAATCAACGCCATTGAAACAATTATTTATAAGGCGAGTTTCACCGTATCCTTTGGCTATAATTTTGTCTTTTGGAATGCCTTTGGCAATAATATACTTCACACAACTGTTTGACGCTTTGCGAAGCCGGAGTTTATCAGCACTAAACTTCATTAGATTTACAAAGCTTGAATTTAGCGCTGCAAGTCATAGCAGTAAGAGACCGCCGATATTGCAAATGTGCTGTTATGCGTTCGTGCTTTTTTCAAGTCGGATTATTATTCTTTTACCTATCTCCTGAAATGGAACTTCTATTATTTTATAAAATATGCTTGATACAATTATTGTTAAAATGGAAACAAAAGAAAAACGTGCAATATAGTTTAATGTTCCATTGCCTAAATAGTCTAAAAAATTTAAACTTTTAAGCCAATGTAATACCGCAAAATGTACTAAATACATACTAAAACTAATTTTACCAATATAGATTACAATTGGATTTACGAAACCTATAAATCTGAATTTGCTCAGAGCTAATCCCAAAAGTAAAAGTCCGATACCAAAAAGAATATGATTTGGTAAAATAAATTGAATTCCAGAACATAAATGAGCAAGTAACATTGAACTAAAGACTAAGATTGATTTTCCCGAAATATTACTTAAACTTTCATTCTCTATAATAATAAAATACATTAATATGCCTAGACTAAAAATAGGCAATTGATTAGGAAAATAGAGAAATAAAAATCTACTCCATATTCTATCATCACTAATTAATTGGAATTTCATAAAAAATAATTGAAGTAAAAGTTTTGCTACGGTACTAAAAATAAAAAAATTAAAGGCTTGATTTAAATTTTTAACTTTTGAAAACACAAAAGGTAGGATTGCATAAAACAACATTTCAACTCCAATCGACCAACCACCCGGGACAAGGCTATTAATCCAATAAGGATTAAATCCGTGTAGGAATATGAAATTGGAAATAATGATCGGGATAGTAATATTTGTTGAATCACCAAGCAAATATCGTAAACCTAAATCATCTAGACACAAATAATAGGCAATCCCTATATAATACATCGGGGCAATTCTGAAAAATCTCCTCAAGAAAAAATTTCTAATTGGTGATTTTTCAATCATTGATCGGTTTTTAAAAGAGAGAAATAAAGTAAAGGCACTTACGAGAAAAAACAACTGAACACCTCTAGCTCCCTGTGCAATTATATGTCCAATAGAATTAGGTAAATTAAAACTCCCATAAAGATTTGTATGTACCATTATAACACCTAAAATAGCCAACCCCCTTAATGCATCAATATAATCTAATTTTTTCATTGACTTAATTTGTTTTATTGTTGTATCAGTTTTTAATGACCTACAAC
>JBILJL010000241.1:0-4012 GCA_044377255.1 Bacteroidia bacterium | reverse complement strand
ATTTAAAAATGAAATATACCCTATCAAGATTTATTAAGTCACATCTTTGGAAAAGCCTTAGGATACGTCTAATTTTGAGGACTATATTATAAGATAGTTAGAGTTTGAAAAATAGTTTATTTTCGGCCGATACTATACCATTGAAGAGATTTTACAAGGAATGAGCAAAGAATACAACCACAAAGAAATTGAAGCCAGGTGGCAAAAATATTGGGCTGATCACAAGATTTACCAAGTTAAAGAAGACCTCCAAAAACCGAAGTATTATGTGTTAGACATGTTTCCATACCCAAGTGGGGCAGGTTTACATGTTGGGCATCCATTGGGCTATATTGCAAGTGATATTTACAGTAGGTACAAGCGTTTAAAAGGCTTTAATGTATTGCACCCAATGGGTTATGATGCCTTTGGTTTACCTGCTGAACAATATGCCATACAAACTGGTCAGCACCCTGCCATAACCACCGAACAAAATATAAAAAGATACAGGGAGCAATTAGATAAAATTGGCTTTAGTTACGATTGGAGTAGAGAAGTAAGAACCTCTGATCCTAATTACTATAAATGGACCCAGTGGATTTTTATCCAATTGTTTAATAGTTGGTATAATCCAAAAACCAATAAAGCTGAACCTATTGAAACCTTGATAGATTTGTTTGAAACAGATGGTTTTAAGGGTAGCGATGACCATATTTTAACGGGAGGAATGGAATTTGATTACCCAGCATTTACTTCGGAACAATGGAAAAAATTTAATGAAGTAAACCGGCAAAAAATATTGCTTGGATTTAGGTTAGCTTATTTAAGCGAAGCATACGTAAATTGGTGTCCTGCCATGGGTACCGTTTTAAGTAACGATGAAGTGAAAGATGGGGTGAGTGAAAGAGGTGGCTACCCTGTTGAAAGAAAATTAATGAACCAATGGAGTTTGAGGATTACGGCATACTCTGAGCGGTTGTTACAGGATTTAGATAACCTTGATTGGACCGAAAGTTTAAAAGAATCGCAAAGAAATTGGATTGGCAAATCGCAAGGTGCCAGTATCTTGTTTAGTATCCAAGATCAACCATTCAATATAGAGGTTTTTACTACCAGACCAGATACCATTTTTGGGGTGAGCTTTTTGGCCATTGCTCCAGAACATGAAATGCTAGAACAGCTAGTTACGCCTGAGAGAATTGATGATGTTATGTCCTATGTGGAAGCCTCAAAAAATAGAAGTGAAAGAGACCGCCAATCAGATGTAAAAAAGGTGAGTGGCGAATTTACCGGAGCTTACGCGCTTCATCCTTTTACAGGTCAGGAAGTACCTATTTGGGTAGCAGATTATGTGCTTGGGGGATATGGTACTGGTGCCGTTATGGGCGTGCCAGCGCACGATGCAAGAGACCATAGTTTTGCTTTACATTTTAAGCTTCCTATTCTTCAGGTAATTGATGGCGGTACCAACCATAATTATTTAGAAAGTTCGTTCGATGCCAAAGAGGGAAACTGCGTTAATTCAAGTTTCTTAGATGGTTTGGGAGTAAAAAAGGCTATTAAAAAAGCCATTCAAGAAATAGAAAGCAGAGGCATAGGTAAAGGTAAAACTAATTTTAGGTTAAGAGATGCCATTTTTGGCAGGCAAAGGTATTGGGGTGAACCTATTCCTATTTATTATAAAGATGGCATTCCTTATCCGGTAGATGAAAAAGACTTGCCTGTTGTTTTGCCTGAAATTGATAAATTTTTACCCACAGAAACTGGCGAACCTCCTTTAGGCAGGGCAAGCAATTGGAAATACAAAGGTGAGTACGATTATGAACTTTCAACCATGCCAGGCTGGGCTGGTAGCAGCTGGTATTTTTTAAGATACATGGATCCTACCAATTCAACCATGATGTTGAGTAAGGATAAGGCCAATTATTGGCAACAAGTAGATTTATACTTAGGAGGCAGTGAACACGCAACAGGACATTTATTGTATGTGAGGTTTTGGACAAAGTTTTTATTCGACTTGGGTTTGATACCTATGAATGAACCGGCTAAAAAGCTGATCAATCAAGGGATGATACAAGGAAGAAGTAACTTTGTGTTTAGGGTGGATTGCTTCAAAGGCAAAAACAAGGAATTAAGTTTCTTTGCTTCTAAAAACTACCTAGATTCAAATGAAAACATCAAAAACATCCCCATTTTGTTTGAACAATTTAACAAGCAAAATAATAGTCAAATTGGATTAGATTTTACCAAGATCAATGTAGTGAAGCTCAATGTAGATGTAAATTTGGTAGAGAATGATGTGCTCAATTTAGCTAATTTTAAAACATGGCGAACCGATTTTGCTGATGCTATTTTTGCCTTAGAAGACGGAAAATACCATTGCACTTGGGAGGTAGAAAAAATGTCGAAGTCGAAGTGGAATGTGGTTACGCCAGATTTTATCATTGACCAATACGGAGCGGATACCTTACGAATGTACGAAATGTTTTTAGGTCCATTGGAGCAAAGCAAGCCTTGGAACACCCAAGGAATTGAAGGAGTTCAGCGTTTTTTAAGAAAACTGTGGCGCTTATTTTTTGATGCTGAAGGAAACTTAAATATCAGCTCAGAGGCGCCAAATAAACAAGAATTAAAAAGCCTGCATAAAACCATCAAAAAAGTTGCAGATGACATTGAAGGATTCTCGTTTAATACCTCTGTGAGTACATTCATGATTTGCGTAAACGAGCTCACCGAATTAAAATGTAATAAGTTAGAAATTCTTAGAGACCTCACCATCATACTTTCACCTTATGCCCCGCATATTGCTGAAGAATTATGGTTACAATTGGGACAAAAGGAAAGCATCACCTTTACCAATTATCCGGTTTTTGTTCCCGAATATTTGGTAGAAGATTCTTTTTCTTACCCTATTTCTATCAATGGAAAGCACAGAACCAACATAGAATTTCCTCTAAATATAGACACAAGTGTAATTGAATCTACCGTGCTTGCCGACGAACTTATATTGAAATGGCTAGAAGGAAAAACACCTAAAAAAATAATTGTTGTAAAAGGAAAAATTGTTAATTTGGTAGTGTAGTTTAGTCGTTGGTCGTTGGTCGTTGGTCGTTGGTCGTTGGTCGTTGGTCTTTTGTCTTTTGTCATTGGTCTCAAGCGTCACCCTGAGCTTGTCGAATGGGTTGGCCTGTCGAAGGGGGGTAATTAATATAATATGGAAAATAAAATTGATAGTAAATATGTGATTGAAATAATAATAAGGCTTGTATTATTATTTGCGGTGCTTTTTTATTGCTTCGAAATCATTCTGCCATTCATTATGCCAGCGCTATGGGGAATTATTTTGGCTGTTTCATTGAACCCAATACAGGAATTTTTTGAAACTCGATTTAAAATGAAACCTACCCTAGCCGCAATCATTATTACATTGCTCATGCTATCAATTGTATTGGTTCCTTCGATTATATTCTTTGGTTCGGCCATTGATATTATTTTGGACTGGAAATCGCATTTTGAGTTAGGTAGTTTTGTGATGCCAGAGGTGCCAAAGTTCATTGAAAATCTGCCAGTAATTGGTAAAAAAATTCATGAGTTTTTTAGCCATTTGAATGAAAATTTAGAGGCATTGATCATTAAAAACCAATCAAAAATTATTGAAATATTTAAGTCGATTATTGGCATTGTTGTTGGAACAGGCGCGAGTTTACTACAATTTGTTTTCTGCATTATTTTATCGGGTGTTTTTTTAGCCATTGGTGATAGAGACAAATTTTCTGGAGAAGTATTCAACCGCATTATTGGCCAAGATGGTAGTAACTATATTGAGCTAATTGTGCAAACTATTAGAAGTGTTGTAAAAGGTGTTCTAGGAGTTGCCATCATTCAGGCTATACTGGCAGGGATTGGTTTGTTTTTAGCGGGTATACCTTTTGCACCAATTTGGACGCTCCTCTGCTTGATTTTAGCTATCGTTCAAATTGGTCCGGGACCTATTTTAATTGGTGCAATCATTTACTTATTTAATGTAGAATCT
>JBILJL010000240.1:0-4016 GCA_044377255.1 Bacteroidia bacterium | reverse complement strand
AGGAGTTTGCATAACATCAATTCCCTCCTTGATATCGGCACAAATTTCACAAGTAAGCACATGAGCTTGCAACAACTCCAAATCTTTACTCGGGAGTTTATTTTGAGAGTATGCCTCCCATTGTTGGTTAACTATGCACTTTGTTGAATCCATGATAAGCAAACTAATAAGTAAGTAATTCCATTTTCGCTTAAGTTTATTTTTATATTTCTCTTTCCATTTTGGATAGCACTCTTTACTTCGTTCAAATCATAACCTGTTTGCAAACTTACTTGCTCATAGCTCAATTGGTTCAAATAAAACAAGCGTATGCACTCTTGTTGTTTTTGGTTCAAACCGGCTAAAGCCTTCTCCATGGCAATTAATTTTGCTTCCAAATCTTCTTTGTTGTCTTCTTGATGCAACAACATCTTCTTTTCCATAAAATCCCCCTCATTTTCTTCATCTGGATTGGTAATATGTAAAAAAAGATCAGGTTTTCTGAGAATCATGAGGCAATGGTTTCGGGCAACGCTATGTAACCACGACCTAAAATTTTGAATTTGGTGTTTTTTTAAATCTTGAAAAAGGTTTTCAAAAATTTGCATCACCGCATCATGCGCGGCATCTTCATTTTTTAAAAACTTGTTGCAAACTGTAAAGCACAACAAAGAATGGCGCTTAAAAAGCTCTCCCACTGCTAACTTATCACCCGCTATTTGGTAATAAACTTGCAATTCTTCATCGCTCATTTCTTTAAGTGCAACAGGCATTTGCAACAAATATGATTTTTTTTTCGAAATTATTTATGGAAAGTCATAATTGCCTGCATCTATGGAGTAGAAAACAAACTAAATCCAAAAAAACATGAAAATTCAAATCAAATTAATGATGTTATTTACCCTCCTATTTCAACATGCATTTGGCAATAAGCCAGAAACTGTAAAAGTGAATAAAGTAACTGTTTATTTACAAGGGGCACATTTGTATTATACAGACCAAGTGAACTTGCTTGCCGGTAACAATGAATTTATTTATGAGAATATATCTGCAAACATTGTCGCTCAAACGATTCAGGCAAGTAGCAAAGGCGGCACTTTAATGGAAGTAAACCACCAGGTAAGGTACAAAGAAAGAAAGCCAGTAGTGCATCAATATGCGAAGGCCATTGCAATGGTGCTCGATTCTTTAGAAGAAAACAATTATAATTTGCAAGGGGTAGAAAACCATTTAAGCGTTTTGGCACAAGAAAAAAAGATGCTATTAAACAACCGCCTTATTCGTGGTGAGTCGCCAAAAGATTCACTACCACTGCTAAAGGAAAGCATGGCCTTCACGCGCGAAAAGCTAAATGAAATTTTAGAACAAGAATTAAAATGGGGTAGGCTAAAAAACAAATTCAATAAAGAAAGAGAGCGTTTGAACCAAAGGCACCAAAACTTAGAGCTGTTGCAAAATGGCAACTACAATGAAGATGGACTTGCTGCAATTCCAATAAACCAAGTAGTGGTTACAGTTTATGCAGAACAAGCAGGTTTGGCTCAAATCAATTTTAATTACTTTATACAAACTGCTAGTTGGGTGCCTAATTACGACCTCATTGCAAGTTCTGTAACCAACCAGATTCAATTAAAATACTTTGCACATGTTAGTCAAAATTCTGGTTTAAACTGGAATCAAGCGGCGTTAACTCTAAGTACTAGTAATCCTATGGAAAGGAATATCAAACCCTCACTGGCAACTTGGTATTTGGGTTTTCAAGAATACAAAAGATTAAAGGAAGTACGTTCACAAAACTCAATAATGGCATTGTCTAAACAAACTGTTAAATCTGTTGGCGCCCCACAAACAGATGATGTGAGGGAAGACCAAGAATATGCAGAACAAAAAAGTTTGAGTGAGTATATAAACATCACAGAGAACTTGATTAGAACTGAATATGAAATAAAACTTAAATATGAAATTGGCAGCGATGGTAAGATGCATAAGGTTATGATTAAAGAGCAAAACATACCAATGATATTAGCCTTTGCATCGGTTCCCAAAATTTGTGCTGATGCCTTTTTAATGGGAAGAGTTACCGGATGGGAAGAACTAAACATTATACCTGGAGCGGCTCGAATTTACTTTGATGGCGGCTATGTTGGAGAAACTTATTTAAGCAATCAATCAACCAATGACACATTAGACCTCAATTTAGGTAAGGACAAAAGCCTGGTTGTAACACGCAAAAAAGTGAAAGATAAAACCAAAATTAAGAACCTAGAAAACGAAAAAGTTGAAACACGTTCTATAGAAATTGTGGTTAGGAATACAAAAAATATTGCGGTGGACATCAATCTAGAAGACCAAATTCCAGTTTCGCAAAACCCTAATGACATCAAAGTAACTTTGCTCGATGCAGATGGCGCAAGTTTGGATGAAACTACAGGATTTTTAAATTGGAAACTGAAATTAGGTTCAAAAGAAAGTAAGAAAATTATCTTCACCTACGAAATTAGGTACCCTAAAAACAAGCAGGTTTATGGGTTATAAGCTTTAAATTATTTGCACCTTGGAGATCAAATCTTAATTAATTATTAATTTCCTTTCAAAATCAGGAATATGTCAATTTGGGATAAAAATATCCTTTCACAAAAGATTATTTTTATCCCAAATATTATGACTCCAAAAATGTTGTTAAAAAAAGCCTTTATACTTCTTACAGCTATATATTTTCTACCAAGCGTTTTAAGATCACAACCAATTACTGGGACCAAAACAGTATGTTCAAGTGGTTGTGATTACCCTACTTTAAACAGTGCAATCAATGCCTTGAATTTAAATGGTGTTGGAACAGGAGGAGTAATTATTGAGGTTACCAATGGACATACGGAAAATATCCCATCTGCTGGATTTAATTTGGGTTCAGCCACTCTCAATTTAAGTTTAACGGCAAGTAATCCTTTAATAATAAGAAAATCATTGCTTTTAGGAATAAAGCCAATATTTACCTCAAGCAATGGAATTTCACTTTCAACAGACGCCATGCTAAAATTGAATGGCGTAGATTATGTTACCATTCAAGATTTGATTTTTACAGAGTTAAATACGAATACTAGTAATTTAACCAATATGGAATATGGCATTGGTTTGTTTAAAAGAAACAGTGCCTTTCCTTTTGATGGCTGCCAGTTTGTGACCATCAGAAATTGTGAAATAATTTTAAAGCGAGGTGTAACATTGAACACAGGTATTTATGCCGGAAATCATACAGGATCCAGTACTACATTACTTAACATTTTAACGGCATTAGATGCACATTCTAATAACAACATTTTTGGCAATCAAATTATTAACGCCCACAACGGAATTTGGTTCAATGGCTTTAACCAAACAAGTTCCCCATTTCAATTATACGATCAAGGAAATAGAATTGGAGATTTAGTAAATAAAAATTTCATCATACGATTTTCTCACATCAATGGCTTAATGGGATCAGGAATTTTTATTGCTAATCAAAACAATGCCTCCATTATTGGCAATGAAATTTGGGGTGGAGGTATAGGCCAAACTCAAAATTTAACAGGAATAAATATTCAAAACACCTTACAAGCAACCATTAGGGGAAATGTGATTACTGACACTACTTCTAGTGGTACCAACTATGGAATTTGGTTCAGTGGAAATACAAATGGAAGAATAAATATTGATAGCAATACTATTATTAGTTGCTTGACAACAACAGGTATTTTTTCTGGCATTTACGCCACTGGAACTGATAGTTTGAGGATCACAAGAAACAATATTATCAGGAGTATTTGCAATAGTGGTTCCAACCTAAATCAAGCAGGAATTACCTATTCTGGTGTAGCAGCAAAATATTCTTTAATTCGCCAAAATGCGATTTATGGAAATAGGGCCTATTTAAACTTTTTTGGCATTCATACAATAGGCCTTGCAAATGACCTTCGTATCATTAACAATGATGTTTACCAAGACACTTCGCAATATGGTATCGTAGCTGGGGTTTATCAAAACGGTTCAGCAGTTTCAAA
>JBILJL010000239.1:0-4022 GCA_044377255.1 Bacteroidia bacterium | reverse complement strand
AGAATTTAACGCCAAAATAAATGGGTATATATTCTTAAAAGGGGGTGATCTGCGTGATGAGTATAAAGCGTTAAAGCAAATCAATAAAAAACTTGTAGTAGAAGAAGTACCACTTAGTAATTATTTTGAGGAAGAGTTTTTTGAAACCAAAAAGCTAGTCTATATTTTCTAACTCATTTTTGGTTCAAACCGAACTTTTTTATTGGCCAAGCCACAACAATTTTTCTACTTGTTTGCGGCCATAATCATCAGTTATTTCTATCAAATAAATGCCTTTTGCCAGGTTATCCAATTGAATAGTATTTGAGCCATAAGCAATGGTATTTTGCTGTATCAATTGTCCAGATTGGCTCCAAATACGCATGTTTAAATGTTGTTGCTTGCTGTTCATTAAAATACTGTTTGAACCAAACGCATAACTATATTGAACCAACTTTTCAGTTTCATTTTTAATTCCTAAAGGATTGTTTGCTGGTCCGGTAATTTCAAAATCATCTATGGCCATTCCTGGATTGGTATTGTTGCTATCCGATTTAAAAATAGCCCTAAAACAAACCTTGGGATTTCCTGCTAAAGTTGAAACATCAAATTGCTTGGTGGTATAGGCTAAATTATTTGCATTAAAAAAGGCCAAATTAACCGGAAACGCAGTATTTCTACTTGAATCATTGTTGGGGTAATCATACCAATTTGCCTGCACATCATTGCCTAAAATTGTCCAGCTATCGCCAGCATTTAAACTGTATTCCCAATTGTATCCATCATATGCCGTTTCGAATACATTTTTTACTTGGTAAGACAAGGTATAGGTGCCAGCTTTTGTGAAGTTAAAAATGGGTGTATATAACCTTGTCTCGGTATTGATGGGGTAGTATGAACTTAAACTCGTAACCCAAGCATTGATGCCACTTACCACACCATCTTTACCTTGCATGTTTGAATTACCTCTTTCGAATGAAATGCCATTGATTAACTCTGGACCAAAATCATTGAGGTTAGTTTCAAAAGTGCCGCCATTGGCTGCCAAATATGGAATGCCGCGAGATGGTAAGATTTGAATAAATGAATCAATCACATTGCTTTTTTGGCCGGCATTGATGCTTAATTTTACTTCATACAAACCAGGTACATTGTATTCCTTCACTGGATTTTTAAGTGTACTTTTTGTGCCATCTCCAAAATCCCATTCATAAGAAGTTACTCCTTCACCCACACTTGTAAAATTTAGTTTTGAACCAATATAAGCTACTCGTTTATCTACTTTAAAATTTGCATTTGATGGCGAGAAAATGTTGCAGGTATATATACCTCTTCCATGCGTTGCAGCTACCACATGAAAATCAGATTGGCGCAATTTTAACATATCTGTTCTTACGTTTGCAAACCCATTGTTGCTAGGTTGCCAATTGGTATTGGTACCTCTTAAACTATCGGTGCTCCAAACTCCTAGCTCGGTTGCTACCATAACTTGTATAGGATTGTTTGGATTAAACAATGCCCAGCGGATAGGCATATCTGGCATATTGCCTTCAACGCTTCCCCAAGTTTGTCCGCCATTTTTGGTTTCCCAAATGCTATTAACGCCATAATTACTGGAGGTAACTAAGATATGGTTTTCATTACCAGTTTCAACTTCTACGCAAGAAATGTTTCCGGTAGACATGCCTTTTCCTAAGTTAATAACCGAATCAATTCCATTAGAAATATTGGCATTATCAACGCGCACTATTCTGCCATTGTTGAGTCCAAAATAAACCCGGTTGCTTACATTTGGAGAAACTTTAACATGCGTAACTTGGCCACCAGCAAACAAGGCAACTGTATCAAAGCTAATAGAATTGCCTGTTTGCGGATTATTCCAACGAACAAAGAAACCATTGTTGCCAGCTAAATACATGCGGTTATTGAGGTCGTCGTAATCACTTGGGCTGATAAAACTTCCTACTTGAACACCACCTGTATTCATTACATTTGAAAAGCTAGAACCACCATTAGTTGACCTATAATAACTTGTATAAACATAAGAGGTAAACCAATATTGTGGTTGGTCTTGGTCTATGTGGCAAAATGCGCCATCGCCACCAGTAACCCTTACCGAATTGCCAATTTGGGGTTGACTAAATGAATGTGAACCATTGTCTTGAGCCCCTGCTATATATTGGTTAAACCCTTTGCTTGGATGTATGTCGCAAGCATAAAATTGGGTGGTATTGTAGTTAATTTCCTTTGTTGTAATGCTTGGCATTGCTTGGGTAAAATTGGCGCTTCGGTATACCCCACCATCATTGCCAAAATAACAAACATTTGAATTTCCGGGTTCAAAATAAGCATAATGTTGATCGGCGTGTACCTCTTGAATACCAAAACCGCCGTACCAATGAGAGATTTGAGTCCAAGAGTTACCACTGTTATTTGTTTTAAATAAATCAACACCACCAACCACCACAACATTGGCATTATTTGGATCAACCGCTAAACTTAAATCGTACCAAGCCTGACTTCTACTAAAATCTCTAGGATAGGTAGATCTAGAAACGCCTTTATCTGCATCTACTGGATATTTTGCAAGCGAATCAAAACTAGCACCTGCATTGCTTGTTTTTAAAATGCCCGAAATTCTACTATTGCTTTCAACCAGCACGTACATGATATTGGTATCCACATCCGAAACGGCTATTTCCATTTCATCGCCGGGCATGTAACTTGGCATTGGCAGTGGGTTCGACCAAGTAACGCCTGTATTAAATGATTTGTGAATGGTGCCACCTGTGCTTGAGCCATTGCTCATGGTTACATACATGGTGCCATTGTTCATTATTTCTAAATCATAGGCATTATTACCAGCAGTGGCAATGCCTGAACCAAGCACTTTTGTAAATGTATTTCCTCCATTGGCAGATCTATAAATTCCAGCTTTGGTTAATACCAAAACAGTATCTCCCATACCAATTGAAACTATTTTTTGACAATAGTAAAAATTACCATTATTGGTACTTGCTAACTGATACCAATTTTTTCCTCCATTGATAGATTTCCATACGCCAAGGCCTCTCACGGCATCTAGGTTGCCATTACCTTCGCCTGTGCAAAAATACATAACCTGAGGTTTGGCAGGTGCTTGGTTAATATGCGTAATGGCTAGGTTTTGGAAAAAATCATTGTTGGTTGACCAATTTGGCTCTGCCGCGGTTATATCTGTGGTTTTCCAAATACCACCGGCCACTGCACATGCCCATACTGTTTTTTTAGTGGGGTCATTTAAATCAACCATCAAAGAGCGGGTTCTGCCTCCACAATTTTTAGGACCTCTTTCAACCCAAGTAATGCCAGGAATTGCGGCCTTGTTGAGTGCAGTTTGTTGAGCAAAAAGTGATTGTTGGTATATCCAACTTGCTTGCAATCGCTCTCTTGGAATTATATTTAAATTGGGGTCTTTGGTTAATTCAAACTCTTGTTGCCAAGCCAAATCCATTCTATCTGGTTTGGGTATTTTTGTTTTGGTATTGAATACAATCCCACGTGCATCTTTTGTAAATACCTCAAGACCTAAATAACTATGAACAGAAATACTCGTAATAATTAGGAGAGACAAGAAAGGAAATATATTGATAGCTTTTTTCATTTTTTGTATTTGTGTAGCTTACAATAATAAGGAAAAACAGCTAAAAATCAATAAACAACAAGGATTAAGAATGTCATTTATTTGCAAAAAGGAAACCTAATGATGTGCAAGCCACAAGAGCTTTTCTGTTTGAGTTTGGCCAGCATTATTTGTAAATTCTAATAAGTAGATTCCTTTGGCAAGGTCAGATAAATCTAAGATTTCTGTTGATTTGCTTAAATTGTATTGATGAATTGTTTGGCCAGTTTGACTAATTATTTTCAAGCTACCCAAACTCTCGTTTCCTTGAATCATGATTTCATTTTGGTTCAAACCGTAACTAAATTGAAATAACTTTAGCTCTTCCGTTCCAACTTCAATTTTAATGATAGGTGAAAAGTTGGTAGCTCCATCCATATCA
>JBILJL010000237.1:0-4034 GCA_044377255.1 Bacteroidia bacterium | reverse complement strand
CGACGAATGGAACAATACGCTGAATTTAGAGTGGGAGAGAGGCTTTACTTATTGGAAAGGTAGTAGCAGATTTACCCTAGGCTTAAAAACCAATTTCATCTATTCAGATTTTGATTATGCCGCAATCACAGCCCAGTTGGTTCAAACACATCCTGTAGCAAAATTAGAATTAAGAAGTAGGGTTTTTGCCACCTATATTTCGGGAAGCAATGTGGCGCCAGAATCGCAAGTATATTTAGCTGGAGCCAATCCAGAGGAGCAAGCAGAAAGCAAATTCAATAGATCGGCTGGTGTGGTTCCTGCCACTTGGAGCTATTATGGAGAGCTAAGCAACCATTACCAAGTAGGGGGCGGTTTGAACCTAAGAGGCTATGCTGGCTATTTGGCACCGGTGATGGATGGTAGTTCTCAAGCCTATTTATACCGAGGCAATGCAGGCGCATCTGTGAATGTAGAATTGGATTACGACAAATACATACCGCTCAGGGCAGGCAGTTTGAGCAAGTATTTTCACCTAGACGCTTATTTCTTTTTCGACGCCGGAATCTTGGCAGCAAATAAGTTCAGCAATATAGATCAAACAATTAGTAAAACTGGCAGCAATCTCAACACAGGCCTCATGGCAAGTGGTGGCCACGGTTTGATCCTAACCATTAAAAAGTGGGGAGTGTTGGATGAAGTAAAACCTTTGAGCATAAGATTTGATACGCCGTTTTATTTGAGCAATGCGCAATATGCCTCACCGGGTAATATTCAGTTTAGGTGGGTAATGGGGGTTAGTAGGGCGTTTTAGCCATATTATAGCATTCCAAACCCTCTGAGCAATGAGGTAAGTATTATTAAAAAAAAAAGTGTAAAAATAATTCTGTAAATACATAAATAATTTTTATATTTTATATTATAAATATAAATAAAATTTTATCAATTGATTGGCTAATCTTTGCAGTCAATTAATAAATACAGTATGAAGTTAGCAAACATTTTTTCAATTATTATTTGTGCTTTGTTGTTGTCGAGTTGCGCTGTTATTAGGCCTGGTGAGGTTGGGGTAAAACAAAAGTTGGGTAAACTTTCTGAAAAGAGTTATTACCAAGGGTCTGTTTGGTATAATCCTTTTGTAACAAAAGTAATCAAGACCAATATTCAACTGAATGATATTGAATTATCTATAAGCTTACCCAGTAAAGAGGGCTTGAGTGTTGTTGCACAAATTTCTATCCTATACAGAATAGATCAAAATAGTGTGCCAAAGGTAATTAGAAGTTTAGGTTTGGGATATGAAAAAATTATTTCAAATGTATTTCGATCTGCTTCTGCCGATGTGTGCTCCAAGTACTTTGCCAAAGACATGCACTCTGGAATGAGGTCGGAAATTGAGAATTCCATTAAAAGAAAAATGGGAGAAACGCTAATGGGTCAAGGCGTTATTGTTGAAGCTGTGCTAATGAAAAGTATTCAACTACCCGCTGGACTAGCCAGTTCTATTGAACAAAAATTGCAAGCAGAACAGGATGCTTTGAGAATGGTATTTATATTACAACAAGAAAAATTAGAAGCTGAAAGGAAAATTATTGAAGCTACTGGGACCAAGGATGCTCAAAAAATAATCTCGGAAGGTTTAACGGATCAAATTATTAAAATAAGAAGTATTGATGCTTTTATAGAATTATCGAAATCTCCAAACAGTAAAATAATAATTACCGATGGAAAAGCGCCGTATCTTATTCAATAATTTATAAGTTACGAGGTTTAACAATCAACAAAAGCATCATCTTCAATTATTTTATCACATGAAGAATTTTATTAGAATAAGTGTAATTATTTTAGTGTCATTAACCTGCCTAGTTTTGGATTTAGGTGCTCAAGTTTCTGTTGATTCTTCAATCGTTAAAAAAGAGTATTTAAGCATAGAAGAGGCATTAAAGCAACCAGATAAGGTATATAGATTAAACCTGAGTAATCAAAAATTTAAAATGCCTTCTGATAGTGTTTGGGCCTTGTTTCAAAACTTAGAATATTTGAACTTGGGAAATGACCACATAAAAAATATTCCTAAAGGGTTTGGTAACCTTAAAAAATTGAAAGTACTTGATTTAAGTGGTAATGATTTTAAACTTTTACCCGAATCTCTTTCTGAATTAGAAAATCTGGAAGAAATTTTTTTGAATGATGAAAAGTATATGGACCTTGAAAATAGCCTGCTCATCATTAAAAATTTGCCCAAGCTAAGAATATTACACCTTGAGCAGGATAATTTGCAGGAAATTCCTCGCAGCTTGTTATATTTATACAATTTGGAAAAGTTATATTTAAACAATAACAGTTTTAAAGCAATACCAACAGAGGTAAAAGAATTAAAGCACCTAAATTATATGGATTTACACAACAATAAGTATAGACTCAATAATACAAATTTGCAAGAACAGGGATTCGGAATTAAAATTCGTTTATAAGCCTGAAATATGCCACCTTTTTGTAACCATATTTTTACATTATTCTTTGTTAGCTATTATATTTATAAGACTAATTTTGCCAATTGTTAATGAATACAAACACAGAATATATTTCCTTTAAATATCTTTGGTTTTGCTTTGCTTTACTCATCTTTTTAAGCGGGATAACAACCAAACCAGCGAAGGGTAAATCTAGCCAAAGCAAATTTGAATGTTGTTGCGCAGACATCTCCTGGGAAAATGAATTGTTTAACCTATTGAATAACAACAGTCATGATTCTAAAAGCAATCCGAGTGAAAGTAGAGAAGAATCAAGTGTGGAGTTAGAAGAGGAGGTTGATGATTGTCAGTTTTTTAGGGGTTATAATATTAACTTTATGCTTCATCGCTTTAGTGTATTCTTTGCAACAGACTTTAAAAATCAACGCACAATAATGTTTCATCCTGAAAAAGATTCTCCTCCTCCGCAGGGTTGATATTATAAATTTATTTTTTTTATAGTCAGCATAATGGCTGACTTGTTTTTGCTTTTTCAGCCTGATCCAATTTTTTACAATCAATTTCAATCAATGAATAAATTAGTAATGCTAATAAGCATGACTGTTTGTGTTGCGGCGTGTACATCCAATGCCAATAAAACAGAAGAGGTTAATAAATATATAACAACAAGTCCACTTGTAATAGATACAAATTATTTAAGTGAATATGTAGCGGATATTCATTCCATCCTAAATGTGGAGATTCGAACAAAAATTAAAGGACATCTTGAAAATATTTATATAGATGAAGGAGCCTTAGTTAAGGAGGGACAATTGCTTTTTAGCATTAGTAAAGAAGGTTTTAATCTTGACTTGTTAAAAGCACAATCTAAATTAAAGTCAGCAGTTGCAGAATTAAAAATAGATGAATTGGAGCTTGAGAATGTAAAGAAGTTGTTTGATAAAAATATTGTCTCCAAAACAGAATTAGATAAAGCTATTGCAATATTAGACGCGGCTAATGCAAGAATTGAAGAGGCTAAATCAGAGGTGCAAAGTGCCAAGTTAAACCTTTCTTTTACTGATATTAGAGCACCATTTGAAGGTATTATTGATCGAATTCCTTTTAAAAAGGGGAGTATGATTCCAGAAGGTACATTGTTAACTACCCTTTCAAATAACAAAGAGGTATTTGCTTACTTTAATGTTTCTGAGAAGGAGTATTTAGGAATAAGGGCTCAAAAGGCATCGTTAGAAGAAAATAAAATCACTCTTTTATTGGCAAATAATAAGCCACATCAATTCAAAGGGAATATAGAAAATATTGATGGCGAATTTGATAAAGGTACAGGTAATATTGCATTTAGAGCGAAGTTTCCAAACCCAGATATATTGCTTAGGCATGGCTCTAGTGGAAAAGTGCAAATAGAGAATGAGTTAAAAAATGCACTCGTTATTCCTCAAAAGTCAACTTATGAAATTCAAGATAAGTATTATGTGTTTTTAATTGATTCGAATAATATAGTAAGGTCGAGAAATGTGATAGTAAAACAGCGCATCCCACACCTATTTGTAATAGAGGATAACCTTCATGTAAATGATA
>JBILJL010000238.1:0-4034 GCA_044377255.1 Bacteroidia bacterium | reverse complement strand
AAATGAATCCGCATAACTGGTTTCTAGAAATGAACCAACTTCTTCACTAACCAACTTAATGTTTAAGCCTATAATCACAATGGCCGACAACCATGCTAGTACCTTTACCCAATTTGGATTCTTAAATTTACCCATTATCTCGGCATTACCCGTAAAATGTATCAAAGGAATAATGGCAAAACCCAATTGTAAACTCAATATAACCTGACTAAATATCAGCAGCTCCCCCAATTGTTCTTCTCCAAAATAAAGTATCGTAACTACAGCTGGAGTAACTGCAATTAAGCGTGTAATTAATCGCCTGATCCACGGACTGATTCTCAAATTTAAATAGCCTTCCATTACAATTTGCCCTGCTAAAGTTCCGGTAATGGTAGAAGATTGCCCAGCTGCAATTAAGGCAATGGCAAATAATGCTGGAGCCAATGTACCAAAAATACCTGTAAGCAAATGATGTGCATCCGAAATATCTGCTACCTCATTATAGCCATTTTTATGGAAGGCAGCTGCGGCTAAAATTAATATGGCGGCATTTACAAAAAACGCTGCATTCAAGGCAATGGCAGAATCAAAGAAATTAAATCGTATGGCCTTCCTAATTCCTGCATCATCTCTTTTAATTCTTCTGGTTTGAACCAATGAAGAATGTAGGTATAAATTATGTGGCATTACCGTAGCACCAATAATGCCAATGGCAATATAGAGTGATTCACCAGTTAATGATGAAGGTATAAATCCTTTCATTATGCCAGGCAAATCTGGTTTAACAATTAACATTTCCGCAAAAAAAGATAACCCAATTATACTAACTAGACTTATGATAAAAAGTTCAATTTTTCTTATTCCTTTATTAATTAGAAACAACAATAAAAATGTATCCAAAACTGTTATCAATACGCCATATAACATAGGTAAATCAAATAATAGGTTCAAACCGATGGCCATACCTATGATTTCTGCTAAATCTGTTGCAGCTATAGCAATTTCAGCTAAAACATACAATGAAAAATTTACCCAACTAGGATATTGTTGCCTGCTTGCCTGAGCCAAATCTAAGCCTTTAACAATTCCTAATCGTGCTGCCAAACTTTGCAATAAAATGGCCACCCAATTACTTAATAACAAAATCCAAATTAAGGTGTAGCCAAACCTACTACCACCAGCTATATCGGTTGCCCAATTGCCAGGATCCATGTACCCAACACTCACAAGGTAGGCTGGTCCAGCAAAGGCTAAAAGCGTTTTGAACCTACCTTTTTGTTGAGTAGCGTCTACTGATTCATGAACCTCACTTAATGATTTATCAGAGTGCTTTGCCATGTTATTTCATTTTTTTAACGAGGATATTTCTTGCCACCTCATTGCTTAATTGCAATATTTTTTTTCCTTCTATTTTAACCTGAAATGAATTGTCGAAAGCAACTACTTCTTGCACCATTATTCGCTTACCCAAAATAAGCTCATTGCTCTCCAAGTGTTTTAGAAATAAAGAACTGTGGTTAACCACTCCGCTAATAATTCCAGTTTCACCTTCCCTCAATTCACTTAAAACAACAAAATTGCTTTCCTTTATTTCTCCATTCTTGCCTGGAATTGGATCGCCATGCGGATCGTGTGAAGGGAAACCCAAAAAATCATCCAACTTATCTATCAGCTCTTGCGATTGAATATGCTCTAATTGTTCGGCAATATCATGCACCGCATCCCAAGTAAAATTTAATTTATTATGCAAAAAAGTCTCCCATAACCTGTGCTTTCTTACTGTTTCAATCGCAACCTTTTTACCCAATTCGGTTAAAACTACTCCTTTATATTTCTCATATTCCAATAGCTTCTTTTCCGATAATTTTTTAATCATATCGGTTACACTTGCCGCTTTTGTTTGAATGGAAATGGCAATTGCATTGGTATTAATAGCTTCGCTCGATTGCTCCTGAAGCTTGTATATAGCTTTTAAATAGTTTTCTTCTGTAAATGAATACATGTAACAAATATACTATTTTTAGATTAGTCTAAAAATATATTTTACACAAACTAAAAACCAAATAGTTTACATCCAGTTAAAATGCTTAATTTTGTAATATTATGTGGAAAAAGATACTTTATTACATTGCGTTTTGGAAAAAAACCGAAACTGACAATCCGTCATCCTTTAACCTAAAAGTTATGCATGGAATTAACAGAATTAGCATATTGATGTTTATTTTTGCCATACTAGTAATAATTTTTCGATTGGTACGCTAATTGCAAAATCAAGCTAAAATATTAAAATTATGTTGTTCTATATTATTATTCCAATGTTACTTAGTTTTTATGTGAGTTGGAAATTCAAATCAAAGGTTAAACAATATTCAGAAGTAGGTTTAGCCAATCATTTAACGGGTGCTGAAATAGCAAAAATGATGTTAAACGACAATGGTATTTATGATGTTCAAATTTTGAGTACTGAAGGTCAACTATCCGACCATTACAATCCAGAAAGTAGAACGGTAAATTTAAGTCACGATGTATTTTATGGCAGAAGTGTGATTTCAGCAGCGGTTGCCGCGCATGAGTGTGGCCACGCGGTGCAACATGCAAAAGCTTATGTTTGGCTTAAGTTTAGGTCAAGTGTGGTGCCCGCAGTTAGCATAGCATCCAAATATGTTCAATGGGTTTTACTAGGTGGTATTCTTATGATTAATATTTTTCCACCCTTATTGCTAGTTGGTATTATTTTGTTTGCTACTATTACAGTGTTTTCGCTAATAACATTACCAGTAGAATTTGATGCTAGTAACCGCGCTTTGGCTTGGTTAGAAACCAAAAATATTGTGCGCCCAGAAGAATATCCAATGACAAAAGATGCTTTAAAGTGGGCTGCAAGTACTTACGTAGTTGCTGCTATTGCCTCTGTTGCCACATTGTTATATTACCTCCAAATTTACCTAGGAAGAAGAGACTAATTTATCTAATATTCATGGCGTTCAAGGCCATTTGGTAACGCTTTGCATTTTGTTGGTGTTGCCGAAAGGAAGCGGCAAATGTGTGATAGCCACTCAAGTCTTCACGGGCACAAAAATACAAATAATTGTGCTGTGAGTAGTTAAGCACTGCATCTAATGCTTTTATGCTTGGTGCGCAAATTGGACCTGGTGGCAAACCAATATTTTTATAAGTATTGAACGGAGAAAAAATGCTTGTATGCATGTTTGTAACTCTTTTAATACTTTTGTCATTCCATGCATAAATTACGGTTGGATCAGCCTGTAATGGCATGCCTAGGCGCAACCTATTTAGGTAAACACCTGCCACAATGGGCATCTCATCGTTTTTATTACTCTCTTTTTGAACAATACTTGCCAGAGTACTTACCTGTTGTGGTGTTAGCTTACAAGCCATGGCCTTGCCTATTCTATCAGCCGTCCAAAAGGTGGAGTACTCTCGTTTCATCCTTTCTAAAAATGCAGCACTTTGTGTATTCCAATAAAAATTATAAGTATTAGGAATAAACATTCCAATAAAATTTACGGAATCAAATCCATACTTTTTACTGACCGCAGAGTCATGCAACATCGCTAACAAATTATTACTATCTAGTTCCAAATTTTGCCCAAAAAAACCTGAAAGGTCACTCAATCTTTCTGCATAATTAAACACAATATCTACTGGTTCTTGCCTTCCTTTGATTAACTTTTTTAGCAAATCAAAATTGCTCATTCCCTTGCTAAGTAAATACCGCCCTGGCTTTAGCTTATCTTTTAATTGTATTAAATTAGCTAGTCGTTTAAAAGAAGCAAAATTATTCAAGTAATTTCCCTTTTCAATTTCGGCATACAAACTATGAATATCGTTATCTGAATGCACCAATAAGTACCTGTTAGAATCTACATATTTGAGTGATACATTTTCACTAAATACATCTGAATATATTTTAAAACCTACAAAACAAAAAACAAGAATTGTAAGCCAAATCCCAATACGAATATTCTTTCCATTAAATAACTCTTGTTCTGCCTTTCCCATATTTATAATTTGTTGGAACGAATGTCAGA
>JBILJL010000236.1:0-4048 GCA_044377255.1 Bacteroidia bacterium | reverse complement strand
ATGGTGTTTCGCGGCCCAACAGGTAGTGCCGGACAATTAGGTGCACAGCATAGTCAGGCCTTTGAAAATTGGTACGCCAACTGCCCGGGGCTAAAAGTTGTAGTTCCTTCCAATCCTTATGATGCTAAAGGTTTGCTTAAAACAGCTATCAGAGACAACGACCCAGTTATTTTTATGGAAAGCGAGCAGATGTATGGCGAAAAAGGTGAAGTTCCAGAAGAAGAATATTTAATTCCTATTGGCAAAGCCGATATCAAAAGAGAAGGTACAGATGTTACCATCGTATCATTTGGAAAAATAATGAAGGTGGCCTTGGGCACAGCAGAAGAATTAGCCAAAGAAGGCATTAGCTGCGAGGTTATTGATTTACGTACAGTTCGCCCTATTGATTATGATACAGTAATCAATAGTGTTAAGAAAACAAACCGTTTGGTAATTGTAGAAGAAGCATGGCCATTGGCCTCTATCTCAACTGAGATTACTTACATGGTTCAAAAGAATGCATTCGATCATTTGGATGCGCCTATTCGCAGAATTTGCACACAAGATACACCATTAGGTTATGCGCCAACTTTCGTTGAAGAGTTCCTTCCAAATATAGAAAAAACAATCAAGGCTGTTAAAGAAGTACTTTATAGATAATACTCAGGAGAAAAAATTATTGGTTATTGAACCAATAATTTTTTCATCCACTGAGAACCTTGAGTTCCGTTAATTTCTATTAAATAAAGGCCGTTCTGTAAACCAGTTAATGGTAAAGTTGCATTGCCATTGGTTTCAAATTTATTAACCACTTGGCCATTTAATCCCCAAACAATAACTTCTTTAATAACATTTGGCTGGCTGAACCAAACACTTTGCGCGCTTGCGTCCACCAAAACAACAGGCTCCTCCAAACTGTTTGATTCATAATTTACTACAACTGAATAATCAAAGTTTCCATCAAAATCAATTTGTTTGATCCTATAAAAAGCTTTTCCATTCAACGGATTGCTATCTATAAACGAATAATAAGAAGTGGTTTCACTATTACCTTTTCCTTTGGTAGTATGAATATTCTCAAAATTTACACCATCTTCACTTCTTTCAACTTCAAATTTGTTGTTATTGATTTCTTGAGCCGTGCTCCATTTTAACCTAACGCCATCTCCAGTATTTGTAGCAGAAAAATCTAACCAACGAACAGGCAATACGGTTGCTGTAAACGTTTTAAGGTAGATGTTATCGCCAGAAGAAGATGAATTACCATCTGCCTCATTGAGGGCAACATAAAATGTAGCCCCACCGGTATAAGAAGTAGGAGTTTGCCAATTAAAATTCCATGTTGCAGTGCCGCTTGCAAAACCAACTCCACTAGAGGTATGCATGAGATATTGCCTAGATGGAGAAGTGCTGGATGTTGTTTGAACCAAGGTAGATGTACCAAAACTAAAAGTACCAACAGTTGCACTGGTGCTGCTTGCCGATGATGGCAAAACACACAATTGAAAACCCATGGTGGACCTTGTTGGAGAGCTAAAACTCAAGGTCATGGCATTTGATGCGTTGGGCAATACTCCAGACATACCTCCTCCACCTGCTCTGGTTAAAGTCATGCTCGACCATACAGTTCCATTTGTAATAGGGCTACCACTGTGGCAACTGGTACAATTAGAATTTCCTGGTGCATTGGTATATCCTGCACCTGGCCCGGAGGTATAGGTAAATACAGATTCTGCAATACCTAAAAATGCAAAAGCCACTAAGAGCTTTTTTAGATAACTTGGTGTAAAAATTTTATGCATAAGTTTAAAAAATGATTGATTTAATACCTTAGTTATTAATCGAATATAAAAATTAATTGGATGAACAACTAATTCTTTTAAAAAAATAGGTCAAATTTATTGAATAGGGAATTTATTAATCCTTTTTAAAGGGCCACTACAATAGCTTTCGTGACATTTTACGCAAGAATTAATCATTAAGTTGTAATATTTTTTTTGCTCTTTTGGGTGCTCAAATAAATCTTTGTAGGCCGTTTGGAACAACCTCGCATTTTCAAAAAATTGAGGCTCTAATACATTGGGGTCGGTTGGTTCAACCAAGTAGAATTTTATAAATGGATAATTGGCAGAATCTAATGCCTCACCGCGCAATAGTTGCGAACGCATGCTATCTGCATTGGCGGCCATTAAGCGCATCATTAAGGCCATGGGCTTTGGATTGTTGGGATCCATAATGGGACCACAAGCTTTCAATGAATCTTTGCTCGTTGAATCTGCTTTGGCTGTGTCTATATTTTTAGTATTGGAATTGTTATTGCTACATGCTTCCACAAACATCAATAACAAAAAACCTGCAAGTGTGCATATAATTAGCTTTTTCATAGGATATAAAAAAGCGACTCCCAATCCAAAGAATGAGAGTCGCTTTACTTTGAGTTTATTAATTTAAAATTACACCATTAGCTTCAAAAACCAATTCTTTTTTGGTTTCTTTAATGGCGTCAATGGCAGCTTTGTTATCGCCAGCGTCTTTTGCATATTCTTTTAAATCTGCAATACTGGTTTCTTCAACTTTAGCCACACCTTGCATGATAGCAGTTCTGCCAGAAGCATCTTTAGGCATAAAGAAACCATAATCTTTAAAGGTAACGCGCATCGCTACCCCATTGGGGTTTTTGATTTCCATCCAGCAACCTTTTTTCTGGCAAACGGCAGAAATTTCTCCAGTTAGTTTAACAGCCAACTCTTTTTTATCGCCCATCAATGCGGCAAGTTCGCCAATGGCAATGGCGCTATCTGGTGTAATGGCTTCGCCATACATTTCTGCTGTGGCAGTTGTAGAATCTGCGTTTGGATTTACTTGCAAAGAATCTGCTGCAGGAGCATTAGATTTTGAACCACCACCACAAGCATAAAGAGATGTAGCCAAAACCGCTACCGCTAATAATTTTTTCATATTGTTATTTTTATAATTTTTCTGTTTGAACCGTGCGAATTTAACAATATATTTAAAAAAATAGTTTAATTATCTCAAATGCTACTTTGATTATTTTTTATTGTTTTTATACTAAAAGCAAAAGCCTAGTTTGCTGCTTACTATTTGGGATTCAAAAGCTCGGTTCAAACCTTTTTTTACAAAAATAAATGGATGATTTTGGAATAGCTCTTGAACACTTTCAAAATTATACTATATTTGCAGCCCAATTAGGTACCGTGGCCGAGTGGCTAGGCAAAGCTCTGCAAAAGCTTCTACAACAGTTCGAATCTGTTCGGTACCTCAATCAAAAGCCTCATAATGAGGCTTTTGATGTTTTTGTAGCTTTGTGCCTTCAAAATTTTATCAAAAAAAGAGGGCACTTACTCAAGGTGCCCTCCCCGTTGCTAATCAACGTTTACTTATGAAATTTACTCACTCAATTAAAAAACGATTGGTAGGTGAAATAGTTTTATAGCTTAATTAAGTTTTAAAACTTTTTTAGTAACCACCTGATTTTCTTTAACTAATTTAATGACATTCGAGCCTACCTTCCAATTGGTACCAGGCAATAAATATAGGTGGCTAGTTAATTTTGATTCAAAAAACAACTCACCTGAGAAGTTAAAAACTTCAAATAATTTGGGCCGAAAAAAAATTTCAGAAAAAGGCCTTTGTTTAAAATATTATTCCTAATTTCCCCTAATTACCTTTAAATATCAAAACAATGCTATCTAACTTTACAGACAAAGGATTTGAATTTGAATGGAAAGATGTTTTTAACCCAAGCGAGCAGCAGCTTAAAGATTTGGCCTTGGAATACAATTTGCCTGAAGCGGCAGTAATTGATTGTTTGCAATCTGAACATTTACCAAAATATGAGGCATTTGAGAAATACTTTTTTATTATCATCAGATTTTTTGATTCAGAGTGTAAAATTGAAAGCGACAACATCAGGCAGTTAACCAGAAAAGTCGCTATTTTTTACAATAAATCATTTATCCTCACAATTCATAGGAGCGAAACCGATTTTATCAATCGCATTTCCGACAAATATGCCAATGAAAAAAGTGTTAAGCATCCATTTGAT
>JBILJL010000235.1:0-4063 GCA_044377255.1 Bacteroidia bacterium | reverse complement strand
CCATCAATCAATTGATTATCAATTAATTCCAACCTATATGAAAGGTAAGCAACATAGGTAAATATAATTGTCCATAATTATGACTGTAACAAAGATTTAAAGCAAAAGCGCAATATTCAATTGCTATCCTGAAAACAAGATTAGGTAACAAGTACCATAGTATTAAAGTTTACGTAATAGTTTTTTAGCCCTTTTTGTAAGCATAGTATTCTTGAAAATAGCTTCATAATCTAAATATGTAATGTTTTGATTTTCAATAAATAAAATGGATGGTGTATACTGTATTTCAAAAAAACCAAAAATGCCTGATTTTGGACTGTCTTCAATAATTCTATCTAAAGAATTTTCAAAAAATATCGTATCGCAATAGTCAAAAACTTTGTATCTTTTAATGAACTCATTTCTTAGTTTTAGGTCGTTAATGTATCGCACAACCAAAATAAAAAGATAATCCTTGGATTCATTTTCTTTGCAAAGATATGTTTCCAGATTTTCATAACACTTGGAACAGGTATTGGCTGAGGAGAAAACTATTATTGTTTTAGATTTATTTCCATTGTCATTAATAAAGTTAGTTATACTTCTGTAGACTATGGGTGTATCCATATTTGTAATCACCGAAACCTGAGAAAATGCAAAACTATCAATTAGACAGAGTATAAAAATCCATTGGAATTTAATACTGATTTTTGAGAACGGTAATTGTAAAAACTGCATGATTATTTTTATAAAATTCAATTTCCTTTTGATCTAGCTCAGTTCTTTTTAAACCAATTGGATATTCATTTGTACCCTTTGAAAAAACAAACGTGTTTTTCAAGCTAAAAAGTGATTGATTCAGCCAAAAATCAATAAAATAATTTTGTTTATCTATGAGGTCATTTGATAACAATTCATTATAATGATTCCATGGTGATTTAATAAGGTATGATGTATCGGAAATAATATAGTTTTGCCTAATTGAATTATATCTTAGAATATCAAACATTCTTGAAAAGGTATCATTTCGATTTTCTCCAAATGTGTATCTAATAATAGCGTTGTCATCATCCATAGAAAAATATCCATCAACAAAAGCTGCACCTAAATGAAATTTGGGTTGAAGATATTTAATAATTGTTGATGAATTACTCCCAGAAATTCTATTTATTTTTTCAATCTCTAATGAGTCAATGAGGTTACAATTTTCAAATTTCTTGGGCATGTAAAATTCATTCTGAAGATTGAATTCCAAATCAAATACCTCAAACTTATACTTATTATTCTGACCAATAAGAATCTTGTTGTTTGAAGTAGAAATAGTTGAATATGGTTTCATGTGAGATAGCTCAATTATAGAAACATTTGGACTAATTGTTTTTAAAGTCTTTAATGACTTTATATCAACCAATGAAAGCTTTGTTTTTTGAAAATCACTATTCTGCCTTTTATAATTGTATGATCTTGATAGTAAGATTGTATTTAAACTTATAAAACTCACAGATTGATAAACCTCTCCATTTTCAAATTTCAATGACCTACATTTTTGAATGCGCTTGGAATTAAATAATATCCAATACTAAAATGCTATTTGAAAGCAAAATTACAACTTTTGAATCTAACACATCAAATGACATAATACCATTTCTAAATTCATCTTTTCCATTTTTCACTATCAAATCAAATGAATCAACCCTATTTGAAGGAAATTGAAGCTTAAAAACACGAAATGTATCTCCATGAATTTGGTTATTATAATAATTCAATAAAATATCTTCGTTTGATGATTTGCAAAAAGTAAACCCTCTTAGATTTGGGTCATTTCTACAAATACTTTTTATATAAATAATTGTATCTAGATTATGCATTGCTTCAGCATCAAGGACGACTTTTTGAGCATAATTATTTTTGATGCTCATGATTAGGATTATTGAAAATATAAAATATCGCATTACTTGATTTATTAAAGTGGTAAATTTTGATAAATAAAATATATCCTAGCTAAAAGCTGATAGCATTATCTTGAGCAGAAATTCAAAAGCAAAACAATGTACAAAATAATTTATTTAGGAATTAAAAACCCTCGCTTTTTAGCGAGGGTTTTACTAATATAGATGGGAAAATAATAAGCAAACTCCCCGTTGATTTGTGTTAATTGAGTTTATAATGTTACATCCTCTCTAGTAATTTCGATTGTCCCATCGTTATTCCAAATAACCTCATAAACTCTCAGAGTTGCCTCTCCTTGGACTTGAACATTTATAGTATGGCTTCCTGAAGTATATCCCATGCTAATTTGATCAAGGGCATATTGCATTAATTCATCAGCTTTATTCACTTGAGTTCCGTCCCAACCATCGTTTGGATTAACTGGACGATATTCAGCGCCTAATTTAGGACAGCTTTCCAATCCTGGTTGACGACATGTAACATCATATCCAGAATGCCAAGTGGTAACTTCTCCAATAGTTGTAGAAAAAGTTACAATGTCTGAGTTTACATAATCATACCCGAACAAACCGCCACGGGTCGCTTCTCTAAAAACAACTTTGTACTTAGCCGCGTTTGCCTCATTTAAACATAAAAGAGCCAACAAGAGTGTAGAATAAAGAAAAATCTTTTTCATATTTAATAAATTTATTTTTTTGCCTACTCTATGGATTAAATGGTTTTCGGTGCAAAATCCGGTCAAACTGACCCCCTTCTTTCGGAGCAAATTGACCCCTGCCTTTTCGGAGCAAACTGACCCCTTGTTTTCGGAGCAAATTGACCCCCTGTTAAAAAGAGATTTTCGGAGTAAACTGACCCCCTCTTTTGAACAGATTTTTCAGAGCAAATTGACCCCCAGAAAAAAGGACTTTGAATGAGGATTGGTTCCATATTTTGCCATTTCAATCGCAAAATATGGCAAATAAACCAATCATTATGAACAAAATTAAACAAATCATTCGCTACCATGCCGGGGGCTTTGGTAGTAAGAAAATCAGCACACTTACAGGTGTCTCAAGAAATGTAGTAAAGCAGTATCTCAAACTGTTTGCATCCTTGGGCAAAACAATTGCTGAGCTTGAAGTTATGGATGAAAGAGCTTTATATGAACTCTTTCACCCATTTAAAAATCATCAAATAATTCCTGATACTGATCGACTTAAGCGCTTAAATGAGGTGCTCCCTCAAGTCGTCAAGGATCTTAGAAAGCGAGGAATGACTTTAGAAAAAGTATGGCTCCAATACATTGGAAAAGATCCTAAGGGTTACGGCAGAAGCCAGTTCTATTTTTACGTAACAGAGTTTAGGAATCGAAGCGGAATCACTATGCATATCGAACATAAAGCTGGTGATAAATTATTCGTAGACTTTTGTGGTGACAAGCTTCAAATCATTGATCCCTCAACTGGGGAAGAAAAAAACGTTGAAGTTTTTGTTGCCATACTTGGATGCAGTCAACTTACTTATGTTGAGGCTACAATGACCCAAACCCTCCATGATTTTATTAATTGCTGCAGAAATAGTTTTGAGTTTTATGGTGGAGTTACCAGAGCAATAGTTCCAGATAACCTTAAGGCTGCGGTAACAAAAAGCAGTAAACATGAACCAATTGTAAATGAAACTTTTGGCAGTTTTGCAGAACATTATAACACCAGTGTACTTCCAACAAGGGCATACAAACCTAAAGATAAGGCATTGGTAGAAAATGCTGTAAGGCTCGTTTATCAGCGTATTTATACTGAACTTGAGGGAAAGCGCTTTACTAGCATTGAAGAGTTAAACACGACTATTAAAACATCCCTAGAGAAGCACAATAATGCGCCGCTTAAAAATGCTGAATCACGGATGGAATTATTTGAAATGGAAGAGAAAAGCACTCTGCTTGCCCTACCACAATTGCCTTACCACGTATACAAAATAAAAGAGTACAGGGTAATGAAAAACGGATATGTAACCTTACATGAGGATCGCCATTACTATTCTGTTCCCTATAATTACATTGGAAGACGGGTAAGAATATTATATAACTCATTATTGGTTAAGGTTTATTATCAACATTTATTAATTGCTACTCATGAAAGGAGTTATACTAAGA
>JBILJL010000234.1:0-4072 GCA_044377255.1 Bacteroidia bacterium | reverse complement strand
CCAACCGCTCATGAGTGGTACAGGGTCGGATAGAGCCTCTGTGGTGGCCAGAATTGACTCAAACACTTTGCATTGGAGGGATAAGCTTTATCCTATCACAGATGCAGGTGAATTGAACGTATATGGTTTCGACCAAGGCGATATTCCAGTTTATTCCGATTCTACTTATGCCTTCCGATTGAGTTTGTTGGAGACGGAGATTCCTCTGGAATATAACCAACAGGTTCGCGCATACATAGATTTATATGCAAATCGCAGGAGGAAATTAGTGAGCAGTGTGTTGGCTACTTCTAAGTTTTACTTTCCCATTTTTGAGGAGGTTTTCGACCGTGAAAATGTGCCAATGGAATTTAAGTATTTGGCAGTTATTGAAAGTGCTTTGAATCAAAAGGCAATCTCGCCAGTTGGCGCGGCGGGCTTATGGCAGTTTATGGCACCTACGGGTAAAATGTATGGTCTCAGATCAGATACTTATATAGATGATAGAAAAGACATCATTAAGTCTACAGAAGCAGCCGTTAAATATTTCCAAAATTCTTACCGCATCTATGGCGATTGGTTGCTGGTAATTGCCAGTTATAATTGTGGTATAGGCAATGTAAACAAAGCCATCCGCAAATCTGGTGGCAAAAGAAATATTTGGGAGATTATGCCCTACTTACCAAGAGAAACCAGGGGTTATGTGCCTGCTTTTATTGCGGCAGCTTATGTAATGAATTATGCCAGCGAACACAACCTGTATCCTGCCGAAAACGATATGTATTATCACCTGGATACCGTAATGGTTGATAACAGAATGTCTATTGAAAAATTGGCCTTGGCTTTAAATACAACAACAGAAGACATACGCAAATATAATCCAAGTTTGAGGAGGGGAGTAATTCCATTTTCATCCAACGGCATCATACTTACTTTGCCTTATCACCAGGCTGTGCAGGTTGCCATGCTCAGAAATGATACCATCTTAAATACCCAGTTAAACAATGAGTTAATGGCCATGAACCGCGATATTGAGCGCGTTCAGCATCCAGATAAAGTTATTTACAAGGTAAAGAGTGGCGATTACTTGGCTAAAATTGCCAAGAAGTATGAGGTAAGCGTGGCAGATCTCAAGAAATGGAACAAGGGAACTATAAAAAACAGTAAAGTTACCAAAGGCCAGAAGCTTAAAATTTATCCCAATAGGGCTTAGGTATTAGCCTTTTGGCAGTGGTATACCATTCTAACATCATTGTGGAGGGTGCTAAAGAATAAATAATCTTTGCCACCCTCTTTTATTTTAAAGGCTTTCCTAATTTCATCGGTACTTTGCTTAAAATTTCTTTTGGTAATATTGGCCTGAACCAAGCCATTGTTTTTAAGGTATTGCTGTAAGTTTGATTTGGTAAATTCAAATGCCTGAACCAATTCAAAAGCCCTTCCCATAAAGTTAGCCGGGATTACTTCTCCCTTATAAAAAGCACTTTGCGGCGCTAATTGGTTCAAACCGCAATGGTTTGCATAGCTGCTCACCAAACCCGCTTTGATAATGCTGGGGTGTGGTTCAAAAAAATACAATGCTTTGCTGCTTGTTTTTGTTGCAGGCATGGCTGCACTGTTTGGGCTAAACAACAAATTTGGTCCAGCTTCATTTAAAATTACGGCTTCTTCTGTGGTTTCGCTTACGTAGTTGTGCGATAGAATAACCAACAATTCTTTTACTTCTAATTTGTTACCAACCACCACAATTTTTTCTATGCCTAAAAGTACTTTTTTAAGGTAGCTAATATCTACCATAGGCGAGAGTTTTAAGAGTACTTTTTTGCCAAGTTTGAGACAAGTATTTTGTATGGCTAAAAAGTTGGGTGAGCCTTGGTCTAAAAAGAAATTTCTGCTTTCATTGGGCCTTCTGTCGGCATCCAAATAAATCAAATCAAATTGTGTGGCCAATGGTGCAAGTAAATATGCTTCAGCGGTTTGATCCAAACGCAAAATATTATTTATATCCAGTTTTTTAAAGTTTTCTCGCACCAAAATATTCAAATCCACATTTGGGTCAAGCGAAATTATATTGTCAAATTTTGGTGAAAAAGCCCAATCATCTACCCCTAAACCTCCAGATAAATCGAGCATATTGCTGCCACTGAATAAGGAAGATTTAAAAATAGCAGACGCTTCACCGCTTGCTTGTTCATAACTTTTTGAGGTAAACCAACAATGGTGTTTTACAAAATGAGGAAGTTTGTGCAAGGCTTTGGGATATACTTTGAGTTGTTCAGCCAATAGCCAATTTAACTCATTTGTATTACCTTTGCTGCGAAGTAAATAGGAACTGGCATCTAAATGTTTGTTTTGGGTCAAAAAAACACACAAATCATAAGATTGTACCAGTTCGCCAATGTTGCTCGTTAGATTCAATAGTTAATTTTTAATAATATGAAAAAGATAATGTATGTTCTAGGTATTTTTGCTCTGTTGAGCTTAAGTGCATGTAAGGGAAGTTGCCCTAAGTTTTCTCTGCCAATTCCTGCTGTTGGTTTTTCTTTCTAATGAAATTTGATGTTAATTTCTTGGCGTAAATCTGGGTGAAGGCTTCTGGCTACGGGGCAATTTAGCCCTGCGTAGGTAATTGCTTCCTTTTGCCTTTCGGTTAAATGATGGTTAGGCACCTCAATGTTTATCTCAATTTTAACCACCCTTCTTGGCTCGGTGCCCATTTCTTTAACTACACTTAATTTTGCTCCATCTATGTTTACATGGTGTTTATTGGCTTCTATACCCATAATGGTTAACATGCAAACGCCAAGGCTAGTTGCCAGCAGATCTGTAGGAGAAAAAGCTTCACCTTTGCCTTGGTTGTCTTTGGGTGCATCTGTAACAATTATGTTTTCTGAGGACAAATGTTTAGCTTTACATCTCAAATTTCCTTCATAAACTACTTCGGATATTAGCATATTTTTATTAATTTTGAAACAAAGTTAAGGATTTGCAAAAGCGCTTTGAATTATTTTTTATTTTATTGTTGTTCACGGGAACATTATCCCTTGTTGCCCAGAATGCACCCATTACTGAGCCGCAGTTAATGTACACCCAAAGCAATACATTTGGACTTAGCTTAAATTCGTTTAAGTCGTGGGGTGCCTTTTACCGCCTAGGTTGGCATAAAACAGGCAAAGAACAAAACCATTTTGAATTAGACTTTTCAAGAATCAAGCATCCAAAAGAGGTGAGGAGGCAAGGATTTAACCAAAGCACCACCCAATATACTTTTGGCAGGTTAAATTTGGCATTTTTTTTACGTCCTACCTTGGGTCAAACCATAGCCATTACTGAACGACCGTATAAAAATGCCATAGGCTTAAATTTTGTTTATAGCATTGGCGCCAATATTGCCTTTTTAAAACCTTGTTATATTGAGGTATTTTATCCATACGAAAATGCGCCCAGTGAAGGTTATTTGGTGAGTGAAAGATATGATCCGGCCAAGCATACCGATATATATAGGATTTACGGAAACTCAGGTTTCTTTAAAGGATTTAGTGAAACCAAATTAAACATGGGAGGTGCCGGAAAAGCTGGCTTTCAGGTAGAGTGGGGGCAATATGCAGATGAAATTAGGTGTTTGGAGGCAGGCGTAACGCTAGACCTATTTTTGAAGGCAGTTCCATTAATGGCTCACACCAATTACGACCAAGCTTTTTATGGTTTTTATGTTTCATACAATTGGGGAAATAGAAAATAAGAATGATTGAATTACCGGTATTAGGAGAAGAGAAAGTTAAGAAACCAAGTTGGCTAAAAGTTAAATTACCTACTGGCGAAAATTACCGCAGAGTGAGGAAATTAGTTGACGAGCATAAATTACACACCATTTGCGAAAGCGGCAATTGTCCAAATATGGGTGAGTGTTGGGGCGAGGGTACTGCTACCTTTATGATTTTAGGTAATACTTGCACGCGTAGCTGCTCTTTTTGTGCAGTTGCCACTGGTAGAGCCAACAGCTATGATTTGGATGAACCTAGGAGAGTTGCCGAAGCCATTAAACTCATGGCGGTAAAACATGCGGTAATCACCTCTGTAAACCGCGATGAAT
>JBILJL010000233.1:0-4074 GCA_044377255.1 Bacteroidia bacterium | reverse complement strand
CCAATACCAAAACTATTCCATGCCTTCATTTTGATCCAAAAAAATTATTGGATAAAATTCAAGATTCCTATCCATCTGCTTTTATTTATTGGTATTCCACACCGCAAACAGGAACATGGATAGGAGCCACGCCCGAACCATTGCTAACAAATGAGGATTCAACTTATAATACAGTAGCCTTGGCCGGAACTATGCTTAAATCTGAGTCGAAAAAATGGTCGCACAAAGAAAAAATGGAGCAGAAAATGGTGGAAGATTTTATCATCGAAAACCTAAACAAATACCAAATTTCTTATACTCAAAATGGCCCATTTGATTATACCTCAGGAAATCTACTCCATCTAAAAACAGAGTTTAAATTCAATACCCAAAATAAACTTCAAAGTGCTATTGATTTTTTGGCGGCAATTAACCCAACTCCTGCAGTTGCTGGTTTTCCTGTAACAAATGCCCTTCAATTTATAAATAAAGAAGAAGGATTTATACGGTCATGTTATGCTGGCTTTGTTGGATTTAAAATTGAAAACAAGCTGCAGCTTTTTGTTAATTTAAGATGCCTACAGTGGCAAAAAGAAACCATAACCTTATTTGCAGGCGCAGGTATAACTGCCGATTCAAATGCAAAGCTAGAATGGCAAGAAACGCAGAATAAAATGGAAACATTGGCTAAATTTTTATAGCGCTATTTTACCACACACCTATTCAAAAAATTATTCAAAGGTTTCATTGCCTCAAACGACTTGGTAATTTTTTCCAAGAATGCTGCATCGTACAATTCATTGGTTTTAAAATTTTGAACCCAGATAAAGCCTTTGTGTTTTAAATATGCCACAGCTGGATTATCAGCCTCATAACCCTTAGGTGGCCTACTCAACTTATCACCCTGTAATTCTCCAAATAATGCTTTAGCTTTTTTATTAGAAACAATTTCAAAGAATTCATCAAAATTATAATCAATTTCTTGCCTGATAGCAGCCAATAATTCTGGCATGGGTTGGTAAGCTCCACCCGCAATAAAAATTTCCTTAGGATCAACATGAAGGTAATATCCAGAAAACATTTCCTTCTTTCCTCCAGGTGTAATTATGGCGCCAAAATTGGTTTTATAAGGAGATTTATCCTTGCTAAAACGTATATCCTTATTGATTCGAAAAATGCATTTCTTAGGGTCAAGCATGAGTATAGAAGAATCAAAGCCTTGAACAGCTTGTATCAAAGTCCCAACAAATTCAATCCATTCCTTACGCAACTCCTCGTATTCCTTGCGGTTTAAATCGAACCAATCCTTGCTGTTATTCGAATTTAACGCAGTTAAGAACTTTATTAAGCCTTTAAAATTCATATTCAATAATTAAATTTTACCAAAGTTAATCATTTCCTTACTTTTGCACATCAACTGCTAGGCGGCAGATATAATTTTAATACAATGTTCGATAGAGAAAGACCGAGTTTTGAAGATAGCAATAATGTAACTGTTAAGCGTTGCTTTTTCGCCTACGAATGGGCAATTAGTTTCTTAAAAGACAAGGTTACAGCAGATATTGGCTGTGCAGATGGTTATGGTACCCAGTTTTTAGCTGATTACACAGCCTCAACAATTGGGGTAGATTACAGCGAAACAACCATAGCGGAGGCACGCTCAAAACATGCGTCAAAAAAGAATTTATCATTTATAAGTGGCAAGGTTCCTCCTCTCCCTTTAGAAAGCGAAAGCAAGGAGGTTGTAACAGCTTTTCAATTTATTGAGCACATTGAGCCAAGGAAGGCCTTTATGACAGATGTAATGCGCGTTTTAAAGCCAGGTGGCGTATTTCTTTGTACCACACCAAATGCTAAAATGAGCATAGCTAGAAATCCTTTCCATGTGCACGAGTATACTTTTGATGAAATGCGCAAAGAAGCATCTGAAGTATTTGACAGCATTGAAATTTGGGGAGTACAAGGAAATGAGAAGGTGAATATTTACTATGAAGAAAATGCACGTTGGGCTAAAAAAATACTTCGTTTTGATCCATTAGGGCTGCATAAAATAATACCAGCTTCGCTATTAGTTGCTCCATACAATTTCTTAACAAGCATCATGAGAAAGGATTTAAAAAATACCAACTCAGATACTTTGAATATACAAACCTCAGATTTTTACCTCACCCAAGATAAACTAGATTTTACTTGGGATATTGTGTTGATTGGCCGCAAAGCCTAATTCATCTATCTTACTTATCAGGTGCATGTAAATGCATCATTGGGTACCAATAATATTCGTACCATCATTTTGAAATAGCTCCTGCCACTGTTGCAGTTAATTTACCTTGTTTAAAATTTATTAAAGTTCATTTCTGGGAATTAAGTAATTCAATGGTTACATTACTTTAGATTGGATGGATGAGTATCTTAGGTTGCTTTCTCTAATTAGTATAAAAAAGAAAGGGCAGCCATAAATGGCCGCCCTTTCAATAAGATAACTATGAGCTATTAGTTTGTTTTAACAACCTTAGTTGTTTGTTTCACACCATTGATGGTTACGCTTACAAAATATACGCCATTGCTCATATTTTCAACGCTTGCCATTTGGTGGTAGAAATTACCGGCATTAACCTTCACTTTTTCAGTTGAGATAACTCTGCCTTGCATATCTGTGATTTCAACATTTGCAGTTTCGTTAGATGCTGAAACAAATTTCACACCTACAGTATTTACAAATGGGTTAGGATAAACTTCTACTGAGTTGTCAGAGAAATCATCTTCGCTAACCATAACTGTATTAGAATAATTCACGCTACCATCAAAGTCTTCTTGACGAAGTCTGTAGTATAATTGAGTACTTACAGTTAATTCAAATGCACGCTTATCGAGCATAGCATAATTTACATTTTTGTTAATGGTACCATTTCCTTTTACAAAACTAAGCTCTGTAAAGTCAACACCATTGATTGAGCGTTCAACACCAAATCCTTTGTTATTGATTTCATTTGCAGTAGCCCAATTTAATTGAACATTTCCATCTAGGTTCTTGGCAGCAAAGAATAACATGTTTACAGGTAATGGATTAGAGATAGTATCACCTCCCATTGCAAATTCACCATAAACAGTTAAACCAGACCTACTCAATACCGGTAAAGCATTAGAACCTGTTGTGGTAACATGCGTTCCAGACAATGTCCATGAACTAACAGCATCTGATCTTCTAAGTAACAATAAACCAAGGTAAGCATTTACTCCAGTAAAGGCACCACCAGTATATGTTGCAGTATAAGTACCACCAGTTACCGGGGTGTTCATAGTCCAATAACCGTTAATACCAGCTCTATTAGCAGTTATTGAGGCAGATAAATCTGTTAAAGGTAAGCCTGCATTTCCTGGCGTAGCATTCACAAAGCTTCCACTCAATAAACCAGAATTTACTGGGAAAGTAGTATAGGCAATTGAGGCAGTTCTATTAGCATTTGTTGCATTAGTGAAAGGGAAATCAATACTTGTTAAAGTTGAATTGAAATAACGATTCAAGTTACCATTGATTCTACCAGTTCCATTGATTAAACCAATATTAGTGGTATCCCATCCTAGTTGAGCAATTAAAGTTCCAGTATTTAATCTACTACCAGCGCCCAAGTTCATTGAATCTCTCACAGCAACAACATTACCAGCAGTACCAGCAAAAGTTACAACAGTTGAAGGAGTTAATTCAATAACACCTAAATTAGTTGCAGGTACATTTGTGATAGAAAGCGGTGTAGCACTATTAAAAATCAATTTATCGTAAGGACTAGCCGTATTTCTAGCAGGCGTCCAGTTTGCAGGTATAGTTGCATTTGTAGAAACAGAACCGTTCCAAACAAAGCTTCCACCAACTGCAGGCAAGATATTTACTAAATAATCTTCAGTTTCACCATAACCATAAGTTCCGCATGAGCTAATTGGTGGCGTTCCACCTTCGATTAAGGCAACACGCATTCTGGTATTACCTAAAGTAGCAGTTGCAGGTACTATGAAGCTACCTCCCACGAATATACCAACACCATATAAGAATGAAGTTGACATGTATACTGTTTCACCTGCATCGGTAAAGTCACCGTC
>JBILJL010000232.1:0-4097 GCA_044377255.1 Bacteroidia bacterium | reverse complement strand
ATTACTTGGCACGAAGGGACTGTGAATGGAATGGTCCTTTGTTTGAGTTTCATGGCATTAGTGTTGATTGTATTGATTACCATCAACCAAATTCAGCAGAAAGAAGAAAAGCCTACCAAGCAGATATTACTTACGGTACCAACAATGAATTTGGCTTTGATTACCTCAGAGATAACATGGCCAATAGTTTGGATGAATTGGTTCAGCGCAAACACCATTTTGCCATGGTGGATGAGGTAGATTCGGTTTTAATTGATGATGCCAGAACGCCATTGATTATTTCTGGTCCGGTGCCACGTGGCGACGACCAGCAATTCTATGCTTTGAAATCGAGGATAGAGAAATTAGTGAATGTGCAAAAGGCTTATGTAAATACTGCCCTTACAGATGCTAAAAGATTAATTGCAGCAAACAACGAAAAAGAAGGTGGTTTTAAATTATTGCAAGCATACAGAGGATTGCCAAAAAACAGTGCGTTGATTAAGTTTTTGGGCGAACCTGGTATGAAGCAGATTTTAACAAAAACAGAGAACTATTATATGCAAGACCAACAAAAGGAAATGCATAAAATTGATGCCGATTTATACTTTGTTATTGATGAAAAAATAAACTCTGTTGACCTTTCAGAAAAAGGAGTTGAGCAAATTACCAATTCTGGTGAAGATCCACATTTCTTTATTATTCCAGATGTAGGTTCAGAAATAGCTGAGTTAGAAAAATCAACTATTGAAGAAGAAGAAAAAGCAAAAAGAAAAGAGCAATTGATGCTTGATTTTACAATTAAATCTGAGCGCATCCATACCATCAACCAATTGCTAAAGGCTTATTGTATGTTTGATAGAGATATTGAATACATCATTCAAGATAGCAAGGTTAAAATTGTAGATGAGCAAACAGGTAGGGTTTTAGATGGCAGAAGGTATAGTGATGGCTTACATCAAGCTATTGAGGCAAAGGAAAACGTAAAAGTAGAGGCAGCAACACAAACTTATGCTACTGTTACCTTGCAAAATTTCTTTAGAATGTACCACAAACTTTGTGGGATGACGGGTACTGCCACCACAGAAGCTGGAGAATTCTGGGAAATCTACAAATTAGATGTGGTAGAAATACCAACCAATAGAAACATTACACGCAAGGATGAGGAGGATGTTATCTATAAAACCAAACGCGAAAAATACAATGCAGTTATAGATGAAATTGTAAAACTAACCGAAGCAGGAAGACCTGTATTGGTTGGTACTACCAGCGTTGAGGTGAGTGAGCTTTTGGGCAGAATGCTAACCATGCGTAAAATAAAACACAATGTATTGAACGCAAAACAACACCAACGTGAGGCAGATATAGTTGCCGAAGCTGGTCAGAAAAGTGGCGTTACCATTGCAACCAACATGGCTGGAAGGGGAACGGATATTAAGCTTGGTGAGGGCGTAAAAGAAGTTGGCGGTTTGGCAATCATTGGTACTGAAAGACATGAGAGCAGGCGTGTAGATAGGCAGTTGAGAGGTAGAGCTGGAAGGCAAGGTGATCCGGGTTCATCTAAGTTTTATGTTTCATTGGAAGATGATTTGATGCGCTTGTTTGGTTCAGAACGAATTGCCAGCATTATGGATAGGTTGGGCATGAAAGAAGGTGAAAATATTGAGCATTCAATGATTACCAAGAATATTGAAAGAGCCCAAAGAAGAGTAGAACAAAATAACTTTGGAACACGTAAACGCCTCTTGGAATATGATGATGTAATGAACTCACAAAGAGAGGTTATTTATTCGAAAAGAAGAAACGCATTATACGGCGATAAGCTTGAGTTAGACATTAGCAATATGTTGGCAGATACCTGCGAAGAGATTGTAGAAACCTACCAAGATATTAAGAACTACAATGAATTTAAATTTGAGGTAATGCGTATTTTTGCGCATGAGCCAAAGCTAACGGAAGATGAGTTTTTAGGCGGAAAAACGGAGGCTGTGGGAGACAAATTGTTTGCGGAATTATTGCAACATTACCACCAAAAAACACAAGACATGGCATTGGTTGCTTGGCCAGTAATCAAAGATGTTTATTCCAACAGAGGGTCGCAATTTGAATCTATAGCTGTACCTGTAAGCGATGGTATACACAACATGCAAATTCCTGTGAATCTTCAAAAAGCTTTCGAAACAGAAGCAAAAGAAATCAGCAAAACCTTTGAAAAGTATGCTTCATTATTTGTGATCGACAATGATTGGAAAGAGCATTTGCGTGAAATGGACGATTTGAAACAAAGTTCGCAGAATGCGGTATTTGAACAAAAAGACCCATTGCTTATTTATAAATTAGAATCTTTCAATTTATTTAAAAGCATGTTGTCTCGTATTAACAAGCAAGTATTAGGCATGTTGTTTAAGAGCTTTATTCCCGTTGAAAATGCATCGGAAGTAAAGCAAGCCGAACAGCCAAAGAAAGTTGATACTAGCAGATTAAAAACTTCGAGAACAGATGATTTGGCAGATGCACAGCGCAATACCCAATCTGCTGTTCAAGGAAGCGGTGAAGTGCAAAAACCAGCTCAAATAAAAGGGGTTGTTAAAATAGGCAGAAACGACCCTTGTCCTTGCGGAAGTGGCAAAAAATACAAATCGTGCCACGGAAAAGAGGAACTTAATTAATACAGAAAAAATAATGAGCTTAGCAAATTATATAGAACACACCAATTTAAAACCTAATGCCACCTCAGATGACATTATAACCTTGTGCAATGAGGCCATTGAACATGGTTTTTACGGAGTGTGCGTACCACCTTATTTTGTGCAGCTAGCAAGAAAAACTCTTAAAAAAAATAATATCAAGGTTATAACGGTGGTAGGATTTCCTTTGGGCTATAATACGGTATCAAGCAAGGTAGAAGAAACAAAAAAAGCCATTACTGCTGGAGCTGAAGAAGTTGATATGGTAGTGAATATTGCAGCTTTTAAAAGTGGCGATATTGTAGCGGTGCAGAATGATATCCAATCAGTAGTTACTGCTTGCCATTTGCAAAACAAGCATGTAAAAGTAATTATTGAAACCTGCTATTTAGATGAAGAGGAAATAAAAACCATTTGCAAAATCTGTGCAGATTGCGAGGCTGATTTTGTTAAAACATCTACAGGATTTGGTACGGCTGGCGCAACGGTAGAAGCAGTGAAATCTATGCGCAAATACTTGCCTGCTAAAACCAAAATTAAGGCTTCGGGAGGCATTAAAACCAAAGCTTTTGCAAAGGAGTTAATTGCTGCTGGTGCAGATAGACTGGGCACTTCGGCAAGTATTGAATTGGTAAAATATAGCGAAGAAGACTAGTTATGAAAAAGGCTTATTATATATTGATTTTATTTTGCTTTCAAGGTTTCATTCTTGCAGCGCAATCTAAGGTAAAAATAATAGGCGATCCATTATTGGATTCTTTGGTTGCCCAGAACATTGAAATAAATAAAGGTCAACCAACCGTGGATGGTTATAGGATTCAATTATTCTCTGGCTCAGAACGAAACAATGCCAATGCTTTACGAAATAAGTTTAAACAAGAATATCCAGATGAAACCATCTATTTAATTTACCAACAACCTTATTTTAAGTTGAGAGTTGGCGATTACCGCAACCACATTGAGGCCCAACAGATGTATCTCAAATACCAAAAAACTTATGGGCAAATTTTAATTATACCCGACAAAATAAATCTCCCAAAATTATAATGTTACAATCATGAAATTAGTAAGCTATACACATCAAAATGAAATGCTTTTAGGCATTTGCCAAAATGGTAATATTTGGTCGTTAAATGCGCTCAACAATGCATTGCCAAATAACATGAGAGATTTTTTAATTGGTGGAGAAAGCATGATGACTGCCGCCATGAAATTGGACCAAGCATTAAAAAGCAATCCAAATCTTGGTGTAGCTATCAATGAAAGCGAAGTAAAATTAGAAGCACCAGTTCCAAATCCAAGTTCATGCAGAGATGGCTATGCTTTTAGACAGCATGTGGCTGCTGCACGCAGAAATAGAGGTGTTCCCATGATTCCTGAATTTGACCAATATCCTATTTTTTACTTCACTAATCACAATGCTATTCAAGG
>JBILJL010000022.1:0-16606 GCA_044377255.1 Bacteroidia bacterium | reverse complement strand
AAAACCAACTAGTTTACTTTCCGATAATTACTCCTATTATATGGCTAGCGAGCCTACTCAATACTAAAAAAAATGAGTAAACGATATTCCAATTCCTGGTTATCTTTTTCAACCATAAATCTCGGGGAGAATCATAGAGTTTGGGCAACAAATAGAAATGATTCAATCAAAAAGATAAAATCAGATCACCTATATTAAAAATCCAAAAATACCTATTTATTAAAATTATTATTTATATTCGAATTGTGGTGAAAAACTATTTGAAAAATAGTTGGCTTTTCTTCGAAGATATACCTCAATATCTGGTGGTTACCTGTAAAAGCGTATTAGCTAATTTCAATTATTTAACCATAAACGCTGCTAGTTCTTTATAGATTAGCTGCATTAGGATTCATCAAAAGAGGGTAAATTGAAACAATGGAAAAGGAAACAACCATTCAAGAAAACTATCTGTTTTAAGTAAATTCAGATTAGGATTAATGCCAATATAGTAAAAGTTATAACTGATAAAGAAATTAATCAATCAAGAATTCGAATCAATTAATGACACACCACCAATAAAATAAATAATGATTATGCTTAAAAAATATTTACTTCTCTTGTTAGTTGCCGTTGGCTTTTTAAATGCCTGCAAAAAGGATTTGAATTTTGATAAGTTCAATGATTTAACTCTAAGCCCAGAGTTTGGGATTCCATTGGCTTTGATTGAAATGAAGATGAGTAATATCCTCAAGGAAGATTCGAATATTGTATATGACCCCGACGGCTTTATTCGATTTATTATTCGCGAAGATTCAATTGCAAGTTTTCCTGTTGATAGTTTCGTTAATATTCCAGCGCTTGATCCCGTTAATGTTAGTAATAAGCTTGGTTTAATTGGCATCACTGATATCGCTGCCAGCCAAACGCAGTCTTTAAACCAAATGTCGAATAACTTTACCTTAGCCACCAGAACAGCATTACAAGCTGCAAATGGTACCACCTCTATTTTTCCTGCAATCAATGATCAAAATGCGAATCTTACCTCATTTGGGTTAGACACAACTCAATTTTCGAGTGTGTCTATTTCCAGTGGATTTTTGGTATTAGAATTTAAAAATCAACTAAAAGTAACCGTAGATCAAATATCCGTTAACATTTTCAATACCTCCCCTCCATTCCAGAGTTTGATTGGACAATTAATTTACACCAATGTTGCGGCGGGTTCAAGTAAAAAAGACTCGATTAACCTGGCGGGTTCAACCTTGTCGAGTAAATTAGCCTTTTCATTACCCATTCTTAAGACTTTTGCAAGTTCTAGTCCTGTATTAATAGATTTAAATGATGGATTAACCTTTGATGTGAAAGTTAAAAATTTAAAAGCATCGGGTGGAGTGGTTGTAATCCCCTCGAAAACTATCGAATCGCAAAATTTAGAAATAGACCTCAAGGCTGATGATCCAACTGTAAGAATTAGAGATATATCATTTGAAAGTGGGTTGATTAATTATTCAATTTCATCCAATATTGATGAATTGCTCGATATTAAGATTAAAATTGTTGGCGCAAAGCAAAATGGTAGCCCAATGGCACCAATTAACATTTCTATAAAAAATACAACTAAAACAGGACAAATAGACCTATCAAACGTGCTACTTGATTTGACATTGGATGCAAACCAACCATACAATAAAATGCAAATTTCGGTTGAGCCTTCTATTATCTCATCGAACACCTTGAAATCTTTCGACTCATCAAATTATGTGAATGCTAACTTTACTTTTGGCACTTTGAAACTTAAAGATTTAAATGGGTATTTGGGATCACGAGAAATTGTGATAGAACCATCTGAACAAACATTTGACTTTTTGGATCAATTTAATAATGGTTTTCCACTAGATGACCCTAAATTTAAGATATTTACCTCTAATTCGATTGGTGTTCCCGTTACTGTTCTATTAGATGCCAAGGGAACCTCAGCTAAAGGTGCTTCCCAGAACTTAAATGCCCCACCAATTTTAATAGGCTATCCTACCTTGGCGCAAAAAGGCCAAGTAATCAATGATACCAAAATAATAGATAAAAATAATTCTGACCTGGTTAAAATGCTGAACCTACCACCAAGTAAGATTTTATTTGGAGGAAAGGCTAGCCTCAACGCTGCTGGATTTACTGGTTACAATGATTTTATTGCAAAGGGCTCCGGTTTTGCAGTAGGGTATGAAATTGAAATGCCATTAAGTTTAAAAACAAATAACCTGGTAATTGAACAAACATCTGAAAATCCATTATTTGAAATCAAAGACGGGGTAATTGTAAAATCCAAATTAGGCCTGGACTCAATAGAGTATATTGATTTAATTTTAAAATTAGAAAACGCTATTCCATTAGACGTGGAGTTAGATATGTTTTTTGCAGACAAAGACACCGTAATTATGGATACGATAGCTGTTGGTAGCTTTATGCTATCTGCAATTCCAGATGCAAATGGAAGAACCATTAAAAATACTTCAAGTGTTACAAATGTTAGGTTATTTAGGGAAAAACTCGATGCTATAAGGCAAAAGAATTTAGTGAATATGGTGGTGAGAATGAAAATTAAAACCTATAATAATGGTAGTCAACCAGTAAAAATATACTCTGATTATGTATCTAAAATTGGCATATCAGCAAAGGTTAAATTGAAATACAAATTAGGTAAAGGCAAATAATTACTGAACCAAATATTAACAACATGAAAAAAAATCTATTCATCAGTTTACTATTATTGGCTGGTTCAGTTAATGCCCAAACCAATCTTACATTTTATAATTTTAGAAGTGTAGGCCAAACCAATTTCTTAAATCCTGCTATTAACTCCAAGCAAACCTTTACATTAGGATTGGTTGATAGTTACAACCATTTATATTTACCTGGAATAACTGCCTATGATATTTATAGGAAAGATGAAACTGCAAATCAAACCTTAGATAAAATTTTAACTAATGATGCATATAATCTAAAAAACATACAAATTTACAATGAGGTAAATCCTTTGTTTTTTGGGTTTAGGGTTAAAAGAAACTATTTTTCTTTTGGTATCCAAAATACCTTAAACCACAACTTTGGATTTTCAAAAGATTTGTTGACCATGCTGTATTTTGGGAACGCCAATGCCAACAATACTTTTGGCAAAGATGTTTCTATCAGTGATATTGAGTTAAGGGTATCGGCTTATTCATCTTTGTACGTATCCTATGCTAGAGACATCAATGAAAAACTTACTTTAGGAATAAAAGGAAAATACCATATTGGCTATTATGATGGAGAGTTACTAAGAAATACAACAACTTTTAAAACCGATAGTGGCAATAACAACGCTTTAAGATTAACAGCTACTACAGACTATGAAATTAGAGGTGCTGGCGTTGATAGAATAGATGGTATTATTAACACAAATAATCTAGACCCTTTAGCTATTGCTAGAAACTATTTCAATAAGCCAATTGGCTCAGGTTATTCTGTTGATTTTGGCATGAACTATAAAGTTAACCAACGTTTGAGTGTTTCGGCAAGTATTTTAGACGTAGGTTTTATGAATTGGAAAGAAGCCAAAAGTTATAATAAAAAAGCAACATTTGTATTTGAAGGTTTTATTACAGACGACCCAAGCAATATAGATTCAACCACAATAAAGAATTTACAAGATTCGGTGATAGAATTATTTAAACCCAACCAAGATCCTATTAGTGCATATAGAACCTCTTTTAGTCCTAAATTGTATTTTGGTTTACAATACAATCTTTATAATAGTGGAAGTATAGGCTTTGTTGGTTATGGAGAAATGTGGAAAGGCAAATTTTACCCTGGAGCAAGCATTAATTACACCCAAAGGATTTGGCGTTTATTAGATTTGAGAGTAAACTATAATGTTTTTAGAGACCAATATAAAAATGTAGGAGCAGGTTTGGTTTTGAACTTAGGACCACTGGCTATCTATACGGTAACAGATAACCTTTTGGGCTGGGCTCCATTAGATGGAACTTTGAAATTGAACTCACATTATACCAATTTTAGAGTAGGCGTTAATATTAATATTGGCGCAAAATTTGACCGTGACAATGATGGTGTACCTGATAGAAAGGATGCTTGTAAGAAGGTACCAGGTTTGGTTAAGTTTGATGGTTGCCCAGATACAGACAACGACAGTGTGCCAGATAATAAAGATGAATGTTTAAATGTTAAAGGTACAGTTGCAGCCAATGGATGCCCCGATATTGACGGCGATGGTGTGAAAGATTTGCAAGACTCATGTGTGAATGAAAAAGGCAGTGCCAAATTAAATGGTTGCCCAGACAAAGACAATGATGGCATTGCAGATAAATACGACAAATGTCCTGAAGATTCTGGAATGGTTAGCAGAGATGGTTGCCCAGATATAGACGGTGATGGCATTTTAGACAAAGCAGATGCCTGCCCTGATGTGTTTGGTACACTAATAACTAAGGGTTGCCCAGATGCAGATAAAGACTCTACAGCAGATGCCTCAGATGAGTGCCCAACTCTTGCAGGACCCGTTGCATTAAATGGTTGCCCAGATGACGATAGAGACGGCATTGCCAATAAGTACGATAGTTGTGCCACAGAAGCTGGTCCGGCCGCAACATTTGGCTGCCCAGATACAGATGGAGATGGCATTGCTGATAAATATGACAATTGCCCTACTGAGGCTGGAACCATTGAAAACGCTGGCTGTCCTGCATTAGATCCTAGTTTGGTGGTATTAACTGTGGAGGAAAAGAAAGTATTGAATGAGGCATTTAGCAGTCTTGAATTCCAAACAGGCACTGCAAAAATTAGTGAGAAATCTTTGGCAAGTTTGGCAGAATTATCAGCCTTAATGGTTGCTAAACCAGATTATAAACTAGAGATTAATGGCTATACCGATAATGTAGGTAATGCTGCTAAAAACACTAAATTGAGTAAAGAAAGAGCAGAAGCAGTAAAGAAATATATCACCTCAAATGGGGTAGCAGCTGGTAGGCTAAAAGCAAGTGGATTTGGCTCAAAGAAACCAATTGCAGATAACAAAACGCCTGAAGGCAGGCAAAAAAACCGCAGGGTAGAGTTTAAGATAGTGAAATAAAAAAAAGTCCGTAGTCCATAGACCATAGTAAAAAAAGCACTAGGAAGTAATTCCAATTGCTAAAAACTATGGTCTATGGCCTATCGACTTTCTTAAAAAGTTGTGATTAAAATCTTTCGAAAGCGCTGAAGAAGAAAGAAGCCTCAATGGCTGCGTTCTCATCGCTATCACTTCCGTGAATGGTATTGGCTTCAATAGATTCTGCAAAACGTGCACGGATAGTGCCTGGCTCTGCTTTCTTAGGATCTGTTGCACCAATTAAAGTTCTGAAATCTGCTACTGCATTCTCTTTCACCAAAACTGCAGCAACTATGGTTCCACTGGTCATAAAGTCAACTAATTCGCCAAAAAAACCTCTTTCACGGTGTACAGCGTAGAAATTACCTGCAGTCTCTTTTGAAAGACGCACATACTTCATAGCTTGAATGGTAAAACCAGCTTCTAAAATCTGGTCGATAATTTTTCCGGTGTGGCCATTGGCTACTCCATCCGGTTTAATCATTGTAAATGTAATATTGCTCATAATCTTCTTTGGATCGGGGTGCAAAATTAAGCGCTTATGTGAATTTATTGCTAATTTTAGGTTCAGCAAGGCTCTATTCAGCTAATATTTATAGGATGAAAAAATAAATAAAACCTAAAGTAGAGGAAAAGCAATGTGTTAAAATTCACATTAACTGACAGTTACACAAAAATCAGCTTAAAACAAGCCAAAGTAATTTTTTATCAACTTTTTTTGAAAGATGCAAATTAAAAGCTTTCATTGTTAGATATTTGCACCCGCTTTGAAAAAACTAAATAATATTACCGAGCTAAAACCGCTGCTAACAGCATCTGTGAAACCAAGGGTGGTCATTACCACTCACCATAAACCAGATGCCGATGCATTGGGCTCTTCTTTGGGCTTACATCATTATTTTCTTAAGTTAGGTATTACCTCACATGTAGTCACCCCAACTGATTATGGCGAATTTTTAAAATGGATGCCAAAAGAAAATGAGGTAGTTAATTTTGAGGAATTTGAGGATAAAAGTGCTGAGTTAGTAGCCAGCGCAGATTTGATATTTTGTTTAGATTTTAATGCCCTAAAAAGAATCAACAACCTGGGGAAATTGGTGGCAGAATCGAACGCAGAAAAAGTATTAATCGACCACCATTTAGAGCCTGAAGGATTTGAAGATTATAGGCTCTGGACCACAAAGGCCAGTTCTACCTCAGAACTCGTGTTTTGGTTAATTGAAATAATGGGCCATGTAGATTTAATTGATGAGGCCATTGCTAGTTGCTTGTATGCCGGAATCATGACCGATACAGCCTCTTTTAAACATCCTTCAACAACTGCAACCACCCACAGAGTTGCGGCCGTGCTGCTAGAAAAAGGAGCCAAATCAAATAGGATTTTTGAATCGATATATGATAATTACTCAGAAAGCAGAACCAGGTTTATTGGCTTTTGTTTGAGTGAAAGGTTACAAATATTAAAAGAGTATAGCACTGCGTTAATTGTTGTAAAAGCTGAAGATTTAAAGCGTTTTCAAATCATTACTGGCGACAGTGAAGGCCTAGTAAATTATGGACTTTCAATAACCGGAATGAAATTATCTGTTTTGATCATTGATAGATCAGTGGCCCGTAAAATGAGCTTCAGGTCTAGAGATACTTTTCCAGCGAACGAATTTGCCAGAAAATATTTTAATGGTGGAGGCCATTTCAATGCAGCAGGCGGCGAAAGCATGGAACCAATAGAATTGGTAGAAACAAAATTTAAAGAAGCCCTTATTACTTACAAAAATTTATTATAATAAAACATAAAACAACATGAAAAAAATGTTAGCCGGAGTTGCAGCAATCTTGATGCTTGCATCTTGTAACCGATTCGAAAAAACAACCAATGGAATTGAATACAAAATTATTAAAACCAGCGATGATGCCAGAATGGTAGCAGCCGGAGATAATTTACACATTCACATGAAGGGTGTATTAGATAAAAATGATTCAGCTTTATATGATTCATACAAAAACGACAAGCCTTATTATATTCCTGCAGGTGAGCCTACCTTGAAGGATGTGTTTGCCATGATGAAAAAAGGAGACAGTGTTGTTTTCAAAGTAATGGCAGACACCCTTTATGGCAACTTTGGTGAAGGATTGCCTCCTGGGGTTAATCCTGGTGATATGATTACATTTTATACTAGTTTGGTTGACATTTATAATGCACAAGAAATGCAAAAGAAAATTGAAGATCAAAATAACGAATTCATCATCAAAGATTCACTTGCATTGAGCAACTATTTGAGTGGACAGAATGATATACAAACTACTAGCACTGGACTTAAGTACCAAGTTATCCAAAAAGGTGATGGCAAAGCAGTTAAAAAAGGAGACAAAGTAACCGTTAAATATAGAGGCTCTTTACTGGATGGGGTTGTTTTTGATGAAACCAAAGAAGGTAATCCTGCATTTACATTTACCGTTGGGGCTGGTCAAGTTATTGCTGGTTGGGATGAAGGCTTTCAATTGATGAAACAAGGCGACAAATTAAAATTAATTATTCCTTGGACTTTAGGTTACGGACCAAGAGGTAGTGGCCCAATTCCACCATACTCAACTTTGCTTTTCGACGTTGAACTTGTTAAAGTAGATTAATCATATGATAAAGAAATTATTTTTAGCGGCATGTATAGCCTTGACTATTCCTGCCATTGCCCAAAACAAAAGCAAAAAACCTGCTGAAAAAAAGGACAACAATCAATCACAAAAACCGAACACCAAAAGAACCATTAAAGTGAATCAAGAATACACAACAGAATCAGGACTAAAATACACAGTTACTGAATTAGGAAAAGGAAAAAAAGTTGAAGTTGGAGACAAAGTAACTGTGCATTACACAGGCAAATTAACCAACGGAACTAAATTTGATAGCTCAAAAGACCGCAACCAACCGTTTTCATTTAAGGTTGGCGGTAACCAAGTTATTAGAGGTTGGGACGAAGGTTTGCGCTTGTTAAATGTTGGCGATAAAGCAGTGTTTACCATTCCACCTACCATAGGTTATGGCGATAGAGATATGGGTACCATTCCACCAAATAGTACCTTGATTTTTGATATTGAAGTTTTAGATGCTGTAGCTCCAATTAAAGCAGTGCCATTTGATGTAAAAGGAAAAGATACCTTAACAACTGCCAGCGGTTTAAGATACATCATCATTAAAAAAGGTGATGGTGCGCAAGCAGAAGCTGGTAAAACGGTAGATGTACATTATACAGGTTACTTCATGGATGGACGTGTATTTGATTCATCCATTGAAAGAGGTGAGCCAATTAGTTTTGGCTGTGGTCAAGCACAAGTAATTAAAGGTTGGGATGAAGGTATTGCCTTGATGAAAGTTGGCGACAAAATGCGCATGATCATTCCAAGCGAATTAGCTTATGGCGCCAGCGGTGCTGGAGGCGTAATTCCACCAAATGCCACATTAATATTCGACGTTGAATTAATGGGCGTAAAATAATTTTTAGCAACAAAGGCTCTTAGGCACGGAGATTAATTTCTTCGTGCTTTTTTTTGCCACCAAGGCCCCAAGGCACAGAGAAAAAACATTCCTTTTTAAACCAAAAGTTTTATACCTATTACTAGGTAAAATAAAAACTTTGTGCCTTGAGACCTTGGTGGCAAAAATTACCTTTATCAATTAAAATAAAACCTTGGTGCCTTGGTGCCTTAGTGGCAAAAAAAATTATTTAGCGTGCTTGTTATAAAGTTCGTTAAGGATGCCATCTTTTAAGCCTGTATTATCTGGGCTGAGAATGGTCTCTATACCTGCCCAATTTAAAATACGCAAATAAATATCAGCCGATACATCAATGATATCTGCCCTATCTGGATTTAATTTATATACATCCATTCGCTCTTGCAGCGACATCTTACTTACCTTTCTATGAAAGTCTTTTAACTGATTAATGGTAAAAGTAAGCTTTCCATTATCTTGTTTTAAGATGCCAAATATTTTATTGATAGTACCGCTAGTAACCACTGCGTTTATGTGGTCTAATCCGGCGGTTTTGTGTTTAACCCAATGTTCAATAGTCTGCCAAGTTTTTGCTTTTACAGCGCCATCCATCATTCGAACGGTACCAATATCAAAAGAATCAGAATTAATGATATTTTGATCCGAAATTACAGTCATTTCTGTTGAGCCTCCCCCAACATCAATGGTGAGGTAATTTTTATTGGGTTCAAACAAATCGCCAATTGACCCTAAAATCAATTCACTCTCTCGTTTGCCATCAATGATATTTATTTTAAGACCAAAAGATTCTTGAATTTTATCAATTATTTTCTGTCCATTTTTCGCTTCCCGCATGGCACTAGTAGCACAAGCCATATAATGATCAACTTCAAATGCCTCCATGGTTAATTTAAAGGCAGCCATAGCTTTTACAAAAATTCGTTTCTTTTCTTTGCTAATGTACTTTTCTTTAAATGCATCGTCGCCCAATCGAATAGGGATTCTTACAAATTCTACTTTTTTAAATCGTTCTAAAGAATCGTTTTCAACTGTTCTTACAATTTGTAAGCGAACAGCGTTTGAACCAATATCTATTGCAGCGAGTTTCATGATGTTACAATCAATTTTTGAATAGCCTCAAAATCCAAGGCAAATTGTTTTTTCTTAACTTATAGTAGTTTCTTTTTTCGGCCCCAAAACTTTTGAAAAATCTAGCTATGCCTTCTATTTCTGAACCTTCAAAATCTAACTCCATTTGATGATTGGCAAATTGAAAAATGAGGGTATCCATTAACATGGTCATGGCACCCATTTCTTTGCCAATTTCTGACCCATTACCAATTAAAAATATTAGCCTACTTTTATGTGCTAAAAAGGCCCCAGCAGCAAGCAATTCGCCAGATTTACTATATACACCTTTGGCTAATATTTTTCTATGAACCAAAGCCTGTTCCATTAATGAAAGCAGGTTTGCATAATCTGTTTGCTTAACACCTTTAGTGGTAACTGCCTTGTGCAATTTATAAAACTGCACCACTTCTTTTACCGAAATGGTTTTAAGCTCCAAACTACTTTTATGAGCATTTTTTAAGTTTCTTTTAGCTTGAGAGGAATAGCCTTTTGTTATTTTTTCGTAGCTGCGATTTAAATCAAGTACGTAGTTCTTTCTTTTCTTAACTTTTAGCTTGTCATCAAGTATTTGATTTTGCTCGTTCAACTGAATTTCTATGAAGCGAAACTTCTTAGGGATTGCAGCTAGAAATTGAAGCAATAATTCCTGCGTAATGTTTTGTTTTGAAAAAACACCCAATTGCTGGGTAAAAAAAGGCTGACTTAAATAGTAAATAAAATACTTGCGGTGACCCGTTAATGGCATCACCGCAAGGTAATCGTCTAGCACCAAGCCTTCCCAGCCCGGCGAAACATTATTTAAATACCAGCTATATCCGTACACCATAGAGTTCACGGATTGCTCCATGCATAGATCCCATTTTGCCTGATCTATCTCAGCATGGCGGAGATAAGTTATCAAAGTAATTTAATAACTAGAATGGCAGATCGTCTGAACCACCATCAGCGCTAGAAGTGGGCTCTGTATTGTCTACATAAGTTTCTTCAGGTGCTTGGTTACCAGAACCTGCACTTGCAGCTTCAATGCGCCATGCATTTACATTGGTATACCATTTACCATTGTATTCGCGTGATTCTAGGTTCAAAGAAACCTTTACTTCGTTTCCTGTTGCAAATTTCTTAAGCTCTTGGGTTTTGTCACCCATTACACCTATACATATTTTTTTGGGATAGGTTTCTTGTGTTTCTAACACAAATTCTTGTTTAACCCAGTCTTTTCCTGCTTTGCTGGTACCTGTTGTAGTTGGCATTATTTGTATAATCTTGCCAGTAATGTCTAAAGCCATATCATTCGTTATATTTAGTTGTTAAAAATAACCCATCCTTTAAACATTTCAAAGGACCAATTAGGTAAAATCTCTTTTTATATAGGTTTGGTTCGAACCAAAAAAAGCTAAGCCCAACAGAAACAATGCTCTCCGCCCAGATAAAAATAAATCTTGTTTCTAGGAAAAAAGTCCACACAATTTCAACCTTTTTAAAAAACTACTTTTTTAAGGCAATGTGCAACTCATCTAATTGTTTTTGGTCAATCTCGCTAGGACCATCAATCATCACGTCTCTACCAGAGTTATTTTTAGGGAAAGCTATAAAATCACGTATGCTATTTTCGCCTCCAAAAAGAGAACACAACCTATCAAAACCAAAGGCTAAACCTGCGTGAGGCGGTGCGCCATACTCAAAAGCATTCATTAAAAAGCCAAATTGAGCTTGAGCTTGCTCTGGTGTAAAGCCAAGTATGTTAAACATTTTAGCTTGTAGGTCTTTGTTAAATATTCGCACAGAACCACCTCCTACTTCTACTCCATTAATAACCAAATCATAAGCATTGGCTCGAACCGAACCTAGCTCCCCTTTATCCAATAAAACAAGATCTTCTGGCTTGGGCGATGTAAACGGATGGTGCATGGCAAAATACCTGTTTTCCTCCTCATTGAATTCCAATAATGGAAAATCCAATACCCATAAACATGAGTAAGTATCCTTGTCTCTCAAGCCCATGCGAGTGCCCATTTCTAAGCGCAGTTCGTTCATGGCTTTTCTTGTTTTATCTGCTTGCCCGGCTAAAATGAGTATTAAATCATTGGCTTCGGCACCGCATGCTTTTGCCCAGGCTTGTAAGGCCGTTTCATCATAAAATTTATCTACTGAAGATTTGATGCTCCCGTCTTCATTCACACGAGCATATACCAGACCTGTTGCACCTACTTGTGGACGTTTAACAAAATCTGTGAGCTCATCTAATTGCTTGCGCGTAAAGCTTGCACAGCCTTTTGCATTGATAGCTACAACCAATTCTGCATCATCAAAAACCTTGAAATTTTTACCAGAAACTACATTGTTTTCGGGTGCATTTAGCTCAACAAATTTCATTTCGAAACGCGTATCAGGTTTGTCTGAGCCATAAAATTTCATGGCATCTGCATAAGTCATCCGAGGAACACTTTGCATATCTAATCCCTTCACATTTTTAAACAAATGTTTCACCAAACCTTCAAACATATTGAGCACATCTTCTTGCTCCACAAAGCTCATTTCGCAATCTATTTGAGTAAATTCTGGCTGTCTATCTGCACGTAAATCCTCGTCTCTAAAGCATTTTACAATTTGGTAGTAACGGTCTAATCCTGCCACCATCAACAACTGCTTAAATGTTTGTGGCGATTGTGGCAAAGCATAAAACTGCCCAGGATTCATTCTACTAGGCACCACAAAATCTCTTGCACCTTCAGGCGTAGATTTAATGAGCACTGGCGTTTCAACTTCAGTAAAATCTTGCGAATCCAAATACGACCGCGTTTGCTGAGCCATTTTATGTCGCAACATAATATTGTTTCTAACAGGAGTACGCCTGAGGTCGAGGTAGCGGTATTTCATGCGCAAATCATCACCACCATCTGTATGGTCTTCTATGGTAAAAGGAGGCGTTTTGGCTTCATTGAGCACAACTAATTCACCTACTACAATTTCTATTTCACCGGTAGGGATTTGAAGGTTTTTGTTTTCTCTTTCCTTAACTGTTCCACTAATTTTTAAAACAAATTCTCTTCCCAATTTACGTGCTTGTTCGCAAAGAGCAGGATTAGTTTCCATATTAAAGGCCAACTGCGTTATGCCATAGCGATCGCGCAAATCAATGAAAGTCATGCCACCCAAATCTCTGCCTTTTTGCAACCAACCACTCAAGGTTACTTGCTTTCCTGCATCGCTCAATCGCAATTCACCGCAGGTATTACTTCTATAAATACTCATCTTTTCTTTGGTTCAAACCGATTAAATTAAAACAATTAAACGGGGTTGCAAGTTAAGAAAGCGTGAGGTGTAAAAAAATAGAAAGGCAAGCATCTTTTAATAAATTGTATCATTAGGCTCAAAAAGTAAGGCAAAAGGCATATTTTTATTCGGTTTGAACCTAAAAACCACTTAAATTTGACGTAGATGATGGATGCTATTTTTAATTCGGATTGGTTTATGAGAGAGGCGCTCAAGGAGGCGCAAAAGGCATTTGACTTGGGCGAAGTTCCGGTTGGTGCAGTAGTGGTTTATGAAAATAAAATAATTGGCAAAGGCCACAATCTCACAGAGCAACTTCATGATGTTACAGCACATGCAGAAATGCAGGCCATAACTGCGGCGGCTAATTTTATTGGTGCAAAATATTTAACAGAATGTACCTTGTATGTAACCTTAGAGCCCTGTGTGATGTGCGCTGGGGCTATTTATTGGAGCCAGCTTGGCAAATTGGTTTATGGTGCATCTGATGCTAAACGAGGTTTTATGAAGGAAGGGAAGCATTTGCTGCATCGAAAAACAGAATTGGAGAGTGGTATAATGGCAGAAGATGCGGCGAGTTTGATGAAGGCATTTTTTCAAAAATTGCGGTAGGGAAGGCCGAGTGACCCATTCGACAGGCTCAGGGTAACGAGGTGAATCGTCATGGTGAGCCTGTCGAATCCAGGATGACAAAAAAAATATTTAGGATATGGGAAAGAAAAATAATTGGATGCCGTTTGTTTTGGGAGCGGCGGCGGGGGCTGTTCTTACTTGGCTATTGACTAGTGAGGAGGGCAAAAAAGTGGCAAAGAATTGGCAAGCTAAGGCTGCTGATTTTATAGAAGATTTAATGATCGATGAAAACGATTCATCGGTGGTGGAAGAAAACAAAACTAAAACAGAAACAAATGGAAACTGAAAGTAATGAAAAACTAAATTCCGAGTTTTTTTCTAGCTATAAAAATCTGTTAACAGATTACATAGAGGAAAGAATGGAATTGGCTCAATTATCGGCAGTTGAGAAAACGGCCATCTTAACGGCCAAGCTATCTTTTGCAGCTATGGTAATAGCCTTCGGACTTTTTGCTTTGTTCTTTATAAACATTCTATTTGCCCTATTTCTTGGCGATTTGTTACATAGTAGAACCATGGGATTTTTAGTAGTGGTTTGTTTCTATTTATTGCTCATCCTTATAACCATATTGCTGAGGAAGAAAATAGAAGGACCCATTATGAATATGGTGGTTAAACAAATCATGTCGAAAACACCAAAAGTTTAAAAAATAGTAGCGCTAAGTAGCGTTTGTATTCATCCTTTAAAAATAAATCATCATGGAAACACTAGCAGATTTAATTGCCTATAAAGAAAGAAAACAGGAGTCGGTTTCGCAAAAAAAGGAGCAATTAAAAACGCTCAATACTTACTTTAGTGAACACAAATATTCCATTATTTGGGCTCAGGTAAATCCATTTGTGAAAGGAGAAAAAAATAGCTTATCTCCTTACATTGATGGCTTATTGTCGGTAGTTTCACCACAAGTATTAGGACTAAAGCCCGCCGACATTGGTCTTTTAACAGCAAATACTTCACCTACAGCGATTGGGTTGTTATTAGGCAAGATTGCCTTAAGAGCCATTGTTAAACGATTTAAAAATAAATCAACCAAAAGAAAGAAGAAAAAAGCCCCAGAGGTAGATGAATAAAAATATTGAAGAACTATATGATTAAAGTGAAAAAAAAGGTTGACCAATGGTCAACCTTTTTTTTATACTATTTCTTTTATTTGGCAATTAAAATTTTGGTGTGAACCAATTTATTATTCACCTGAGCTTGCATAAAATAAATGCCATTTGGAAGATCCAAATCAATGTTTAATAATCCAGAGTTGAATTGTTTATTAAGTGTCCAAACAATTTCTCCAAGGCTATTTACCAATTGCAATGAACCAACATTATTTTGTAATTGTTCTGAAACCATTAACGTAAATTGACCTTGATTAGGGTTTGGAATTACTTTAAAGTATTCATTGTTTTCAAGTGTATTTGCAATTCTGATGGTAGTAGAATAGTTAATTTTTCCATCAAAATCATGTTGGGCTAAACGATAAAACAACGACTCACTATTTGGATGAATACTAAAGGCATTTTCATGCTTAAAGGTGTAGCTGTTTACATTGTTTGAGTTGCCAACACCTTTAACCATTCCAATTTTCTCATACTCATTTCTATCAGTTGAAACTTGAACTTCAAAGAAATCATTGTTTATTTCACTTACAGTTTTCCAAGAAAGTAAAACATCCTCATTTTGTTTTTCCCCTTCAAAAGTTGTTAGGGTAACAGGAACAGTTGAAGTAGCAGTTACTGTTACGGTGTCTCTAAAAGTTCCGCAAACAGTGGTGTAAGTTGCTACATACCTATAAATCCCAGGTACTGTATATGGTCCAACTTTAATTTTAGCATTGGTATCAATTGGTGAACCTAAATAACTCCAGTTAAACCCAGCCATTGAACCTGGTACAGGTAACGAAACGCCACTATTCAAAGCATTTGGATTTTGAGGTGTAACACCTGAGTTTACCCAACAAGTTGAGGTATTGTTATCTGGTGCATTCAACCTATTTCCTGAACTAGAAACCGCAGGAGTACTGCCGATCCATATGGCAGCAGTTACACCTGATGCAGCAGGAAATGTATAAACTCCATAAACAGTTGCATCTATAATGATACCCGAAGAATTTTTGATTAAATATCCTCTATTATCACCAGTTGAACTATGTGTAACCGTATTGCCAGTGTGGTAATAAAAGTTAGTAGGACTAGGCGCACTGGCTCCTAATTGTCCGGTTGCTAAAACCATTGTTCCGCTAGGACTAAATACCGTTCCCGATGGAAAAGTAACGCTATGTTGTAAAGTGGTTCCGGTCCATTCTTCCATAGTAAAACCGGCAATGCTGCTGTTTGGAATGCCAGTCAATTCAACATAATCATCGGCAATAAGATAGGCAGGCCAGCCTCCAACAGGCGCACCAGTTGCCACCTTATAATGGGCAATTTCACTAAAAAACAAATTGCCACCTGGGAACAAAGGAGAAAAAGCTTCAATGGTTACCGTATCTGTAGAACTGGTAACCGTTCTGGTTTTAGGCAAAACAGAAAGTATGGCCTTTACTTCAAACGGCACTGTCATTTGCAAAGTATCATTTGATGCTATTGTATTAATTGTTGAGCTTCTAATAAACGCACGAGCGCTGTAGAAACCAGGGGTTGACATATTTACATTAGATGCAAAGAAAACACTGCTTGAACCAACGCCAAGGATTCCTGAATTTACGATGATACTATCTGTTTTTATGAACGGGCCTAATTGATTCCAAACAATGGTAATTGGGTCAATACTAAAATCTATAGGTGCTCCAATTACATTTTGCAAGGTTACTTTAATGGTATCATTTGCGCTGTAACATACACTCGACTTAAGCAATTCAACTTTGCTAATTCCAATATCACCAGCAACAGGTAAAAATTCAACAGATCCAACATCTGGAGTAGTGGTTGACCTGAGATTACCAAAAATATCTGTTGAAACACTGGTA
>JBILJL010000231.1:0-4108 GCA_044377255.1 Bacteroidia bacterium | reverse complement strand
TTATATACAGCCCAATGATTTGGTTTACATAGTACCCTTAAAGGCAAGAACATTGGGAGATATGAGTAGTTTACAATCTTCATTTGGAGTTGTGGCACCTTTACTAGGTACATTATTATTGGTTTTAAATACATACATTTTAGTAAAGAATTTATAAAATATTCAGATGAGTGATCAGTTTCAAAAACAAAACGATATAGACAATAATATCAACGCGCCATTGGATGGTGGGCTAAATTTAAAAACAATACTTGGTAAGTTTTTAGCGTATATACCCTATTTTATTGTTTCAATTATTATTTCATTATTTATAGCCTTTTTAGTTAACAGGTATGCCGATCCAAGGTATTTAATTCAATCTACTTTATTAATAAAGGAAAAGAATGCAAAGGGCGGTTTGGATGGAGCAGATAATTTCCTCCAAGGGATGCAGTTATTAAGTTCAACCAGAAATATTGAAAATGAACAAGGTATACTTAAGTCTAAATCAATTGTTACCGAGACCCTAAAAAAACTTGATTTTGGCATTTCTTATTTTGCTGAAGGTTCGGTAAGAAAGGCCGATTTATATGGAAACCTGCCATTTATTATTAAACTGGATAGTAATCATTTACAATGCAGAAACAATTATATTAGTATTAAATTCTTGCCAGATGAAAAAATAGAATGTAGTATGGAGGGTGTTGGCGATGTTTTTGTACCCAAAACTGGAGCTATGGTGCAAAGAATAGAATCGGAGCAAAAGTGGATTTTTAAGGCCAATGAACCAATTGTTACCGATTATTTTTCATTTAGCATCTTTATTACCGACCCGAGGGTTTTGTTAAAATTTGATGATATTTATTCAATTAAGTTGAATCAATTTGAAAATTTAGTAGATCAATATTATGGTAGCTACACCTTAAGCCCAATTAACAAACAAGCATCTATTTTAGAAATTACAAAGGAAGGACAATATCCTGAAAGAGAATTGGCATTTGTTAACCAATTAACTTTAACATATATACAACAAGGCTTAGACGAAAAAACCAAGGTTACTCAAAAAACTATCCGATTTATAGACGATCAGTTGAAAGGTATTAGTGATACGCTAGGACAGGTTGAAGATCAATTGCAAACCTTTAGAACGGAGAATAAAATTATAAATCTAAGTCAAAGTGGTTCAAGAATAATGGACAATGTGGTAGATTTAGAAAGGCAGAAAGCAGAACAAAATTTACGTAATAAATATTATTCTTATTTAGAAGAATATGTGAGGAATGCAAATCCATTAGATCAGCTAATTGCACCAAGTCTTATGGGTGTGAACGACCCTGTTTTGATAACAGTATTGCAAAAAATGGTGGAATTGTATGCTAAAAAGAAAACTTTGGAAATGAGTTACCAAAAAGACAATCCCATTTTAAGAGAAACTGAACAAAATTTAATCAATTTACAAAATACCCTAATAGAAAATATACATAGCATTCAAAAAAATTCTAAAGTTATGCTTGTTGATTTGAACAGGAGAGTAGCTTTAGCTGAAGTTGAAATTGCCAAGCTGCCAGCGAATGAGCAAAAATTATTAAGTATAAATAGAAGATATCAATTGAGCGATAAATTATATACTTATTTATTAGAAAAAAGAGCAGAGGCAGGTATTGCAGGAGCGGGAATTAATTCAGATAACAAAGTTTTAGATCCGGCTATGGTTATGACAAAGACTTATCCAATTGAGATTAATAATTATTTGATTAGCCTAGTAATTGGAACTGTTATTCCATTAATTATTATTTTACTACTTGATTTTTTTAATAATAAAATCGAGAATCATGCTCAACTACAGCAATTGACTAAAATTCCATTGGTGGGCAGTATTGTGCACAATACTAAACTTACATCTTTGGTTATTGCCAATCATCCAAAATCACAAATTTCTGAAGCATTTAGAAATTTGAGAAGTAATATTTCTTATTTGGGTGGGAAAAAAGACAGGAAGATAATAATGGTAACATCCATTGTATCTGGTGAAGGCAAGACATTCGCTAGTATGAATTTGAGTTCTGTTTTGTCAGTTGCTGGTTATAAAACTTTACTAATTGGAGTTGATTTGCGTAAACCAAAAATCTTTCAAGATTTCAAATTAGATAATAGTTTTGGCTTGACCAATTATTTAATTGGCAAGGCTACAATGGAAGAAATTATTCAACATTCAGGGCTAGATAATTTAGATATTATTACAGCAGGGCCAACGCCACCAAATCCCTCTGAATTAATTATGAATGCTGCCTTCCATCAATTAATAGAACATTATAAATTGGAGTATGATTTTATTATATTGGATACACCTCCAATAGGTCTGGTTGCAGATGGCATGGATATTATGAAATTTGCAGATATTATTTTATATGTGGTAAGACAAAATATTAGTCAGAAGAATTCGCTAAACTTAATTAATGAATTGTATGCCACAGAGAAGGAAAAAAGTTTTGGGCTCATTTTTAACGATGTAAATTTTGCTTCTGTTTATGGATATGGTTATGGAGCTTATGGTTATGGTTACGGTCAATCATACAGCTATGGTGGAGGTTACGGTTCAGGCTATGGATATGGATATGGTTATGGATATGGCAACTATGGGGATACGGAAATAGAGAAGAAGCCATTTTGGAAGCGGTTGATTGGTTGGTAATTTCAAGAATTTAAGTCTTGATTTTTGATTGTGAAGTCAATACATTTCCATATCATAACATAATTGAAAGCTATCAGTTACAATTTATTAAGATTTTTTACTTGTAAATTTAATTTATGAGTCTTATTATTGAGTACTTTTTTTACTCATTGTTGAGGTTTAGCTAATTTTGGACCATAATTATGGGACTCACCATGCGAAGCTATGGGAAGAGTCCTGAATCCAGAGTCTATATTTTAGACAAAACATTTGAATAAACGACATACCTAATTGGCACATAATTAAGATAAACTGCAGGTATACCTTATACCAATAAATAAATTTCTTGTCTAAAATCTAGACTCTGGATTTTAGATTCTTCCATATGCTCGACGCGCTAATAACATCTAAAACACGTATTAAACTTTTACTTAAGTTCTTTTTGAACGCGAGTAGAATGGATTATTTGCGAAATTTGGAAAGTGACTTAGGTGATAATACCAATGCAATAAGAGTTGAATTGAATAAATTAGAGGAGGCTGGGTTATTGTTGAGCTTTACGAAAGGGAATAAAAAATACTTTCAATCGAATAGCAAACATCCATTGTTTCCAGATATCCAATCAATATTAATGAAGATAACTGGTATTGATGAATTGATGAAAAGGGTATTAAACAATGTGGGGGATTTAGCAAAAGTTTACCTGACAGGTGCGCTTGCAGAGGGTAACGAATCTGAAATTATAGATCTCATCTTAGTTGGGAAAGTGAACAGGGAATATTTTAGCGAACTTATCAGCAAAGCAGAGAAGTTTATCCAAAAGAAAATTCGTTTCGTTGTTTTTGATGAAGCTGAATTTGCAATGAAAGAGAGGAAGATTATTTCAGGGAATGATTTGCTGCTTTGGGAGAAGTAGTTTTTTAATATGAACGGCACGAAGAATAACACAAAGTACACAACAAATTTTTACATATAGTAATCTTGGTGCTGCCTTAGCGCACTTTGTGTTAAATAAAAAAATCAAACATTATGACGCAAAATAAAATTGCCATCATCGGTCTAGGTTATGTGGGATTTCCCTTAGCGGTTGCATTCGCAGAAAAATATCCTGTGGTTGGTTTTGATATTAATCAAACACGTGTAAATCAATTAATGGGTGGCCATGATTTTACCCTAGAGGTTTCGGATGAATTGTTAAGTTCAGTTATTTGTCACGAACTAAAAGAAAATGGCTTATTTTGTACCACCAATTTGGAGGCGATAAGAGATTGTAACTATTTTATTGTAACGGTTCCAACGCCCACAGACAAACACAATCGCCCAGATTTAACTCCTTTGTATAAAGCAAGTGAAACAGTGGCAAAAGTATTGAAAAAGGGTGATATAGTAGTTTATGAATCAACTGTTTACCCTGGAGTAACGGAAGATGAGTGTATTCCCGTTTTAGAGAAAAATTCT
>JBILJL010000021.1:0-16714 GCA_044377255.1 Bacteroidia bacterium | reverse complement strand
GCCTACATAGGTAAAAAGTAATTCTAAAGGAATGCCGGTAGGAACTTGGAGTTGAAATGCTCCTTTATCGTTACTTCCTCCAAAAATATTTTGGTTCAGAACGGTAATATTTACATCCGCAATATTTCTGCCTATTGAATCTGAGATAACACCATACAAGGTTGCATTCTTTTGAGCCAATGTTCGGAAGGGGAACAAGCACAATAGAATGAGCAGTTTTGAAAGAAAATTACGGCAAATCAAATTCAACTTATCCCTAACGATTAAGATGGATTGCTAGTATCTGAACCCAATTTTTTTAAGCTAGCAATTGTATTTACTGGATCTTTAGAGGCAAAAACATAATTCCCTGCCACCAATACATCTGCGCCAGAAGCTAACAATTTTGGTCCGGTATGTTCATTTACACCCCCATCAATTTCTATTAAGCAGTTTGAGCCAGATGCTAGAATGAGTGCTTTTAAATCGGCGCATTTGGTATAGGTTTGTTCTATGAATTTTTGACCGCCAAAGCCAGGATTAACGCTCATCATGCAAACCAAATCAATGTCTTTGATAATGTCTTTGAGCAAATGAATAGGAGTGTGTGGGTTAATAGCCACGCCTGCTTTCATGCCTTCTTCTTTGATGGCGCCAATGGTGCGGTGCAAATGGGTGCAAGCTTCGTAGTGAACCGATAATATTTCTGCACCAACTTCCTTAAAATCTTTGATATAGCGTTCTGGTTGCACAATCATTAAATGCACATCTAATGGCTTTTTGGCCAATTTTTGGATTGATTTAATAATGGGAAAACCGAAAGAAATATTTGGCACAAATACACCATCCATCACATCTATATGAAACCAATCAGCCTCGCTGTTATTGATCATTTCTACGTCTCTGCCCAAATTTGCAAAATCTGCGGATAATACCGAAGGGGCTATAATTGGAAAATTCATGGCGCGAAGATAACTGAAATTCTGAATTCTGAATTCAGAATTCTGAATGGATTTTTGAATTTTTAAATTAATGTAAACCAAGTGATTACTTGGTGAAGTTTATCTCTGGTACAGCTTATGATTTTAAATCATTTAATTCCTGTTTGATCCGAATTTTCAAGCTTTATTCGAAATGAACTTTGGGTATTTCCTAAACCAGCTCTTGATTTTCATGCTGATAACGCCGCCTACTGCTTCTTGGATGATGCCTTTGGAGATTTTGGATTCGCCTTTGGTGCGGTCGGTAAAAATGATAGGTACTTCCTCAATTTTAAATCCGTGTTTCCAGGCGGTAAATTTCATTTCAATTTGAAAGGCATAACCCCTAAATTTAATGTTATCTAGCTCTATAAACGACAGTACCGAACGGTGGTACCCAACAAATCCTGCGGTGGTATCTCTAATATTCATCCCTGTAATATAGCGAACATAGGCTGAGGCAAAGTAGCTCATCATCACGCGGCTCATGGGCCAATTTACAACATTTACGCCTGTTTTATATCGCGAGCCTATGGCTACTTCTGCTCCTTCACACAAGGCCTCATATAATTTTGGCAAATCATTTGGGTTATGCGAAAAATCGGCATCCATTTCAAAAATATAGTCGTAACCTAGGTTCAAACACCATTTAAAACCATCTATATAGGCTGTTCCTAATCCGTTTTTTTCTTCTCTCTCTAATAAATGCAGGTTGAGTTTGAATTCATGTTTTTGTAGTTTTTTTACAATCAATCCCGTTCCATCTGGAGAATTATCATCTACAATTAATACATCAAAAGTTTGGTCCAAATTAAAAACTGCACGAATAATCTCTTCGATATTTTCGAGTTCGTTATAAGTTGGTATGATGACTATTTTTTTGTTCAAGGTCTTCAAACTTAACTTTTCACAAGCAAAAATTCAAAATTATGTAGAATAAATGCTTAATTAGCGGCTATGAACAACAGCAATAAATGTGTTTTTCTCGACAGAGATGGGGTCATTAACAAGGAAATAGGTGATTATGTGAAGCGGTTTGAAGATTTTGAAATTTTACCTCATGTGAGGCACGGATTGAAAATTTTGACAGAAGCTAGATTCAAATTAATTATTGTTACCAACCAAGGTGGTATTGCAAAAGGAATGTACCAAAGGGAAGAAATGGATAAAATGCATGCCTATTTATCGGAAGAATTAAGTGTGGAGGGAATAAAATTTGATGATATTTATTTTTGTCCGCACCATCCCGAAAAAGGCAATTGCTTGTGCAGAAAACCAGAATCATTGATAGTAGAAAAAGCCATTAGTAAGCATGGGATCAACCCGAAATTAAGTTACTTTATTGGCGATAAGGAAAGAGATATTGTGTGTGGCCAAGGTGCAGGTGTTGCTGGTATTTTAATTGAACCCAATGAAAATTGGATACCAATAGTTGAAAAAATTATTTTGAACCAAGAACTACCTGCATGAAAAACAAACTCAACTTATTAGACAGTACCATGCTGGTAATGGGCAGCATGATTGGTTCAGGCATATTTATTGTTTCTGCCGGTATGCTAAGAGATTTAGGTAGCATAGAAAACTTGTTGCTGGCTTGGATAGTAACTGGCGTGCTTACCTTACTGGCAGCATTAAGTTATGCAGAATTAGGGGCGGCAATGCCTAAGGCTGGTGGGCAATATATTTATTTAAAAGAAGCTTATGGAAAACTGTTTGGCTTTTTATATGGTTGGACTTTATTCACAGTAATACAAACCGGAACCATTGCTGCAGTAGCTGTGGCCTTTGCAAAATTTACCGGGGTGCTTTTTCCAATTATATCTGAGAAGAATATTTTGCTTCAATTGGGCGGTTTTAAAATTACCTCTGTTCAAGTTTTAGGTATTGTTATTATTTGGTTGCTTACGATTAGCAATTTTAGGGAGGTTAAGAAAGGTGCCTTTATTCAAAATGTATTTACCATTAGCAAAATAGTGGCAATATTATTTGTAATTGTTGCTGGAATATTTTTTATAAGCAACAGTGAAACTGTGCAATGGACTTGGGATTGGAGCAATCTTTCTTTAAAAGGAATTGGGATTGGTTTGTTTTCGGCAGCACTTGTAGGATCCATATTTTCTAGCGATGCTTGGAACAACATTACTTTTACTGCAGGCGAAATTGATAAGCCAGAAAAGAACTTGCCTAGAGCCTTAATTTTAGGAACTGGCGGGGTTACTTTGTTATACCTTTTTTGCAATGTTATTTATGTGAAAGCATTGTCGGCCGACCAAATTCAACATGCCGAGTTTGATAGGGTAGGCACACTTTTAATGAATACGGTATTTGGTGAAACAGGCGCTTGGTTCATGGCAATTCTTATTATGATTTCTACTTTTGGCTGTATCAATGGCTTAACATTGAGTGGCTCTAGAGTTTATTATGCCATGGCCAAAGATGGCTATTTCTTGAAGTCGGCAGCCACTTTAAACAAAAACGAATCGCCACAAAAAGCACTCATTATGCAGGCGGTTTGGACAAGCATTTTAACGCTAAGTGGTTCGTATGGAGATTTATTAGATTATGTGGTTTTTGCAGTACTGCTATTCTATATCCTTACTGTTGCCGGTGTATTTGTGCTTAGGTTCAAACAGCCAAATTTAGCAAGACCTTATAAGGTTTTGGCATATCCCATTGTGCCGGCTTTGTATATTATTATGGCAAGTATTGTTTGTGTGAGTTTGTTAATTTATAAGCCAGATTATAGTTATCCTGGTTTGGCCATTGTGTTGTTGGGCGTGCCTGTTTATTACTTTATGCAATCAAAATCTGCATGAGGAAATTGCTTTTTTTTTGCGTTTTAATCGGTCTGAACCAAAGCATGGTTATGGGGCAGGATAAACCGCATAAGGAAGTGAGCTATAGCCTATCTGGACAAATGTTGCATGCTTGGTTTTTTGCACACAGCGAGGCCTTATCCCAATACAAAGGCGTAATTGGTTCAGGCATACAAATAGATTTAAACCGCTATAGAAAAGATGAGCTTGCCTATCAATACGCGCACCGCCATTACAATTCTGGTTTTGGATTTCAGTATGTCAAATTCTCTAATGAAGATTTGGGTGAAGCTGCTAACTTATATTATTTCTTGGAGCCTTTTTTAATAGAAGGTAAAAAAGCTTCGCTTCGGTTAAGGGCGGCAGGTGGACTAAATTATGGGAGCAATCCACATAACAAAAAAACCAATCCCAAAAATGATGCCTATAGTTCTACTATAAATGGCTATTTGGGCCTTGGAATGAGCATTAATTTTTCATTGGGTAATAAGCTGCAAATGATGTTAAATACCACCTATTCTCATTTTTCGAATGGCAATACCAAGAACCCCAATACAGGGGTAAACTATCCCAATATTGGTGTTGGTATGGAGTATAAACTTGCAACAAAGAATGTGCCTCTTGGCAAGATGCTTTTTTACAAAGAACATTGGCGATTCGATGTTGGATTTTTATTGTCTAATAAGTCGTTGCCAACCCAAAGAGATAGACGCTTTTGGGCTTATGGTTTAAACATGCAAGTCTCCTACCAAGTGCATCCAATTCATGCATTTACAGTAGGAGTAGAAGGCATAATAGACAAAAGTATGAGAACGGCACTTGATAGCTCTTTTTATACTTATAACTTAGGTTTAGACCATCGCTTGGCAGGTATTATGCTAGGACACGAATTCTTATTCAATCGCATGATTTTTAGTCAGCAATTGGGTTATTATGTTTACAAAGAAATTCCAGACAATGTGCTTCGAAATTTGTATCACAGATGGGGAATCAATTATAAATTAAATAGGAGAGTTATGTTAGGTATTAACCTGAACGCAAATTTGCAAAAGGCCTTTATCTTGGATGGCAGATTGATTTTTTCTTTGTATAAATAGTTCAAGTTTTGCAGTAAAAAAGATAGATGGAAGATAAAAGCAAAATAGTTTCAACTTGGGTTGATTTGTATACGAGCAAGTTGTTGCAATGGACAATTTATAAGCTTAAAGACAGAGATTTGGCCCAAGATTTGGTTCAAGATACTTTTGCAGTTGCTTTTGAAACATTTGATCAATTTAAACACAATAGCAAACCTTTAACTTGGTTGGTTGGTATCTTAAATAACAAAATAAATACCCAGTATAGAACTTCCGCTAAATTTACCATGAGTGAATTGCAAGCAGAGAAATTGACCAACGACATGTTTGTTGAAGATGGGCATTGGAGCCAACAAGAAAAATTTGGGGTTTGGCAAGAAGAAAAACATTTGTTGGACAACCCTGCTTTTATAAAAATTTTCGAAGCATGTACCTCTAAGTTGCCAGATAATTGGCGCGAGGCGCTCTTTCAGAAATATATCTTCGAAAAAGATTCAAACGAAATTTGTCAGGAATTGAACTTAAGTGATACTAATTATTGGCAGTTGATACACCGCTCTAAATTATTGATGAGAAAGTGTATTGAAAAATTTTGGGGAAATTAAGCTATGGGATTAATGATAAATTGTAAGGAATCAACCTTTTTAGTTGACAAAGAATTTGAAACCAAAATTGGTTTAATTGCTCAATTAAAATTGAGGTATCATTTGTATATTTGCAAGGTTTGTTCAACCTATAAAATTAAAAGTAATATTATAAATCACTTGTTTAAAGAAGGTTTGAACCAAAAGCCTGATGCAGTTTTTGTAGAGGAGTTAAAAGAGAAAATTAAATTAAAAATGATGTAATTATTTAGCTAGTTATCAGCTAATTAAATTTTATTAAGCATAAATATTATTTTTTCTTGTAAGGAATATCAGTTTTCTACCACTCATTTATGACGATACAAAAATGATGAAAACTATTTTTCTCTTATTGGCTTTAACTTTAACATTTGTGGTTTCTGGCCAATCAACTATTCCTCAAAGAAAAGCGCAATTTAATATTGACAAATACGGATTGGCCATTCAAGGATACGACCCAATTAGTTATTTTGAAGGAAAAGCTCAAAAAGGCAATTCTACTGTTTTTTACTTTTACAAAGGAATTAGGTATGAATTTGTTTCTCAAAGTCATTTAGAACAATTTAAAGCAAATTCAGATAAGTATGAACCCAATTACGGAGGTTGGTGTGCTTATGCCATGGGCGAAAATGGCGAGAAAGTAGAGATTGATCCAAGTAAATTTAAGATTGTAGATGGTAAGTTGAATTTGTTTTATTACAGCTTTATCAATAATACTTTGAATAAGTGGAATGATGATGAAAAGCATTTGAAGATAGAAGCAGATAAAAATTGGAATAAAATAATTAATAAAAAATGAGAAGAATAAATTTGATTCATACGCTACTAATTTGTTTGTTAGCTGGTTTTGCAAACGCACAAGTAACGCAAAATGTAATTGTTGAGCATTTTACCAATACAAATTGTAGTGTTTGTGGTAGCAGAAATCCTGGTTTTTATACCAATTTGAACCAAAACCTCAGCATCAGGCATATTGCCTACCACCCAAGCTCTCCCTATGCTTCGTGCTTTTTTAGTAAGCAAAATAAGATTGAAAACGATGATCGCACAAAGTATTATGGCGTTTTTGGTGGTACCCCTAGATTGGTTATTCAAGGTGTTGCCATATCTAGTGGAGCCAATTATTCTTCAAACACTATTTTTGATCCTTTTATTGCTAAAACTACACCTATACAGATAACTTTAAAATTAAATGCTAAAGGTGCTGATTCATTATCTGTAGAAATTACCTTAACCACCAAGGCAGCTCATTCACTTGGTGCTATGAAACTGTTTGCTGCAGTTGTAGAAAAGGAGGTAACTTATGCTGCGCCAAATGGAGAAACCAAGCACCATGATGTTTTTAGAAAAAGCTTTTTTGAAACCAATGGAATGGCAATTTCATTGTCTAGTATTTCAGGTGATTCAGTTATTTATAAGTCAACCGTTTTAAAGAAATCTGATTGGTCTACTGGGCAACTTTATGCTGTTGCTATTTTAAATAAGGAATCAGATAAAAGTATTATTCAATCTGAGCAATCAAATTTGTTGAGCATTCCGAGCGGTTTAAGCAAAATAGCAATAAGTCAATTCGATGTTTACCCTAACCCTGTTAATAGTAAAGTGAATATTTTATTGAATAGTAATTTAACCCATGAATTTAAATTATTAGATATTACTGGTAAAGTTGTTTTGGCTGAACCGACTTTTGCCGGGGGTGAAATTGACCTAACCAATTTACCTAATGGGATTTATTTTATCCAAATAAGTGAGAATGATAGTTGGTTTAGTAAAAAATTAATCAAACAATAATTGTATGAAATTCAATTTTGAAACCTTAGTAAGATTAATGGTGGCAGGAATTTTGTTACAAACACTTTTCTTCAAATTTACTGCGGCAGAAGAATCAGTTTATATCTTTACCAAACTTGGAATTGAGCCATTTGGAAGGTTAGGTTCTGGAATTGCTGAATTGATAGCTGCAGTTTTAATACTAATACCAAGCACTATTGGAATAGGTTCATTTATTGCAGTTGGTGTTATCTTTGGGGCTTTGGTTTCGCATTTAACTATTCTTGGGATCGAAGTACAAGGCGATGGTGGTACTCTATTTTATTTAGCTTTGGCAGTTTTCGTTGGCAGTTCTTGGTTATTTTGGTTGCATAAGAAACAAATTCCTATGATTAAGAGTTATGTTAATTAAATTATAAATTTATGAAAAATATAAACCCCAGAAGATTTTTTATCTTCATGTTTTCTTTCTTTGTTTTTCACGGTGTGAATGGTCAATACCTTAAAGAAAACAATTACTATGATTTAACCTATTCAACAAGTGGTAAGCAATCATTGGTAGCGTTAAATTGGAGTCATTTACATGGCTTAGGCAAGAACAAAAAATTTAGTATTGGATATGGTGTTAGGTTCAATGCTAATTTTGGAAAAAACGCTGATTATATAACGGCACCTGCAAAATTAACAAGTGGGAGTTCTGGTCCAGGCGTAATTTTTTCTGAAACAATTTTGGAGAATTTAGATACCATAACATTTAGCAAGTATGGAATTAATTCATTGAATTTGGCTATTCATTTAAACTATAAAATCAATGCCAATTTGATGGTTGAGTTTAACATTGATGCAATTGGTTTGTCGTTTGGTAAAGAACAAATTGCCCAATACAATAGCAGTAAGCGAAGTCAATCACCTAATACCGAAATAAATCAAGCGGCGAAGCCAACACTTTACAACGTTTTGTTAACAAGCGATAACGATATTGGCTCTCTCAATTCAGAAATATTGGTGAAATATTGGTTCAATCCAAAATGGGCTTTAAAAGCAGGCGCCTCATTTAGTTTTACAGAATATACCACCGCAAATAAGTTATATTTAGAAAATGATAGGTTCAGAAATAAATCTTTGCAAGCGATGGTTGGTATAAGCTATTCACCTTTTAGAAAATAACCATGCGCCACATAATATTTTTGTTGTTTCTTTATTTACCTTTATTATCATTCTCACAAATTGATAAGATTATTTTTGATTCAAAGATTAATTTTGAGATAAAGAATGCTGGTTTATTGGTTAAAGGGAACCTTGGTGAGTTAAAAGGGTTCATTCGGTTTGATCCAAGCAATTTTAAAGGGTCTAAAATTAGGGTTTTTGTTCAAGCTAAGTCCATTAATACTGGGATAGAATCTAGAGACAAACATTTAAAGAAAAAGGAGTATTTTGATGTTGAGAGTTTTCCAGAAATTGTAATAGAATCTAAGTTTTTTGGTTCTAGTGAAAAAGGATATAAAGGCTATTTTTTACTAACGATGAAAGGGATTAGCAAAGATATTGTTATTCCATTTTCATACACCGATAAAGGTACCTTTATAGAAATGAATGGAGAGTTTAATTTGAACAGATTAGATTATGGTATTGGTGAAAAAAGCTTCATCATGGCAGATAATGTTAAGGTAATAATAAAATTAAAGCTGAAAGAGAAATGATAGCACAACTTGCAAATGTATCTATTGAAATGCTCCAACAATTGAGTGCTGTTTCCCTCCAATTGGAAGAAGGTGATTATTCTAAACAATTGGATTTATTAAGCGGAAATACAATAGGAAAGCATATCAGACATGTTTATGAATTGTATGATGAATTACTTTTTGGATTGAATTCCTCCACGGTAAATTATGATGCCCGTAAAAGAAATTTACAAATTGAAAAGGACCCAATTTTTGCCAGTAATTTTGCCGCTGATTTAGCAGAAAAATTATTGTTATTGGAATATGACGCGGTCCTTCATTTAAAAGGTAGCTATGGTAGAACCTCTGATGTAATAGTAAATACAAGTATTGGCAGAGAATTGGCCTACAATATTGAGCATTCCATACACCACATGGCTATAATCCAAATTTGTTTGAAACACCACTTCAGCTATGTGAAATTGAATGAGAATTTTGGCGTAGCTTTTTCAACTCAGAACCATCTCAAGAATGTGCACGCTAACTTATCTGCCTAAGGAAAACGAGGGTTATTTTTTAACCTCAAACAGAGACGAACATATCAACCGCAATGCGGCAATTTTGCCTCAGGTATACAAACATGGCGAAATAAATATTCTTTATGTTAAGGATGCAAAAGCCGGTGGAACATGGTTAGCCGCAGCAGATAATGGTTTTGCTGTTTGTTTATTAAATGGCGCTTTTGTAAAACACTTTCCAGAGCCTCCTTACAGGCGTAGTAGGGGATTGGTATTGTTAGATTTTTTTGAGTTTAATGACTTCAATCTGTTTGCTCAATTGTATGATTTTAAAGGAATAGAACCTTTTACCTTAGTAGTTTTTTCAAATCAAAGAACCATCAGTGAATTGCGTTGGGATGGAACTACACTTCACCAAAAAAATTTAGATGGCAATTTGCCCCATATTTGGTCTTCTGCCACTTTATATGATATGGACATTAGGTTGAAAAGAGAGGAAATTTTTCATTCATTTTTAGTGAACAACCTGCATATAACAGTGGCCGATCTAATTAAATTTCATCATTTTTCTTCGGCAAATGCAAACCACACCTCCATTAAGCTTGAACCAAATTTGAATGGCGTGCAAACCATCAGTGTTAGTTGCATAGATTTTGATAACCATGATTTTTGTATGCACTACGAAGATCTTATCAATCAAAATACAAGCAGTATTGATTTAGTTACAGGCCTTTTGCCAAATTGCTTGTGATGCCAGAAAAGCAAAAAATTGGCCTGCCATTTTGGTTCAAGAAGCTCTATTATTTTGAATTTTGGCCAGCAAATGTTTTGTATTTTCCAGTAGCTATTTATATTATTTATCTTGCTATTAAAGCACGTTCCTTTACCTTTTTTACTTTGGCAAATCCTGGTATTTTTTTGGGTGGGGTTAGGGGAGAAAGCAAAATTGATATGCTCAATAAAATTAATCCTTATTATCTCCCCAAGGCTATTTATTTAAACGATACAATGGATCAAACAGAATCATTGGAAATGTTAAAGGCGGCAAATATGGATTTCCCAATAATCATCAAGCCAGATGTAGGCGAAAGAGGCAAACAGGTTGAAAAAATTGAGGATGAGCAGGCTTTCAATCGCTATTTTTTAAACAAACAATCCAAAGTTATTTGTCAGCAATATGTAGATTACCCAATTGAATTAGGGGTGCTTTTTTACCAGTATCCCACAAGTAAAAAGTATGGTATCACTTCAATTGTTCAAAAATCATTTTTACAAATTAAAGGCGATAGTTTTAAAACCATTCATCAACTTATTTTGGAAAGCGAGAGAGCCCAACTTCAGTTGCCTTACCTATTAAAAAAATTTGAATCGCGTTTATGTGAAGTTTTGCCATATGGCGTTGAATTGGTTTTAGAGCCAATTGGCAACCATTGCCGTGGCACCACCTTTTTAAGCGGACAGCATTTGATAACCTCTAAACTTATTGAAACATTTAAAGAAATTAGTGAAAATATTCCGGGCTTTTATATTGGTAGGTATGATTTAAAAGTAAAGTCGTTGGAGGATTTAGCCGAAGGGAAAAATATTTTGATCCTTGAGTTAAATGGCATAGCATCTGAGCCTGCTCATATATACCATCCAAAATACCCCCTTTTTTCTGCTTATAAAGCATTGTTTAACCATGTAAAATTGATTTATGAAATTGCTATGGAGAACAAAGAAAAAGGATTTGAATTTATGTCGTTTAAATCATTTTATACTTCCTTTAAAACAGCCTCTTTATAAATGATTTTAGCCTATTTTTTGGTTGCTTCCTTAGCCAGTTTTTTTGGTTCAATGCAGCCCGGACCAGTTAATTTAAGTGTATTGCATGTATGTTTACAAAAGCAATATAAGAAAGCTTTGCAAATTGCTGTAGGTGGCTCAATTCCCGAGTTAATTTATTCCTTTTTGGCATTATTTTTTGCCCATAAATTAGAAAAATACGCCATTCAATTACAAGCTTTCGCAAGTTTGGTTGCTGGTTTATTTGTAGTGATTGGGTTAATCATTTTTTTTATTAAACCTAAGCAGAAGGTCTCCGAAGCCAAAGAAGTAAAATCTGGTTTCATAACAGGTTTCTTGGTTTCAATTATTAATCCTCAATTAATATTATTTTGGATCGGCATCATTGCTGCCATGAATTTGCAACATTATGATTTAATAAATACAGGATTTTTTAATCAGGCCGCCTTTGCATTAGGCACAGGTGTTGGCGCCTTTTTCTTGCATTACCTTTTAATTGTTTTGGTTAAGAAATACTCTGCTTCCCAAACGGTTCATCTGATAAAATCCTATGGCAATAAAATGATTGGCGCTATGCTTATATTTATGGGTTTGGTTCAATTCCTAATTCCCTAAATTTCGGTTTGAACCTATGGCTGGATAAAATATTTTTCGGTCCAAATAAATAAGTCTTCATATACTTTTTTTCGTACTTCTGGTTTAGAAAGTATCAAATCATGTATCCCATTTTCTATGCTTATTTCTGATTTTACACCCTCAATTCTATCGTAACCTTTTTTGATATGTTTTACATTTAATACTGCATCTCCAGTAAACATTTTATCACTCCATTTTTTTTCATAAATTGATTGGTTAGAATGCATCACCAAAATTGGTTTGCCCAAATTCAAACCCTTTTTTACCTGCTTGTGCCCAAGATGTATGGCTCTAATCCAACCAAAATTTGGGGTAGGAGGGATGTTTGGTTTCCAAGCTAAATTATACTCCCATTCGCCCTTGTAATTTTTGTTTAAACTCTCTCCATACAATTCTGGAATGCTGCCTTCTTTTGTTTTTTCTGGGTGTTTTTTAGCCATACTTGAAGCCAATGGAACACTTACTTTTTTGGAAAAGAAGGGTAGGTTAAAATCATAAAACGGACTATTACAAAATACAGCCTCAAATTTTTCTTTGCCCTTATTTTTTGCAGCATATAATGATACAATTAATCCGCCGGTTGAATGCCCTGCCAATAAAATGCGGGTATGACCTCTTTGCTTTAATAGGTTGAGTGCGGTATCAATATCTGCGTCGTATTCCGCCAAGTCTCTTACATTATTGAACTTTTGATTGGGCAACCAAGACCTGCCGTATTTACGTAAATCTAGGGCATAAAATGAAATACCATGTTGGTGAAATTGCTCAGCCATTTCTTTTTGAAAAAAGTAATCGTTGAACCCATGCACATACAACACAGCAGTATAGTTTTGGGTATTCTCTTTATAATGAACCAAGGTGCATATTACCTTGCCTTCATAATCATCTGCTTGTTGAATAACCGTACTTTCAAAAGTTTCTCCCAAAACATCTGATCCAAAAACCGGCTGCGCGTTACTGGCACAAACCAACATTACCCATAGCACCAAACTCAATAAGTATTTCATATTCTATAAATTTAATTTATCCTCAAAAATCTCTTTTTCCTCCCTCAATTTGCTCTGTGGTTTTTGATTAACAATTGCCACAAAGGCACAAAGGCGCGAAGTTTTTTTATTTAATTCTTCGAAAGCTCTAAATACACTATTATTCCCTTCAAAAAAAGTAATGCTTGGAGCCTTTGAGCCTTGGTGGCAAAAAAATTGTTCCTTAGTTTATTTTTAATAAGTCGCTTCCTCCGAGTTATGGTGAGCTTAGTCGAACCCCCGCTTCAATTGCCACATCCATTCTATTTCCGGGCGGAGGTATTGGGCAGGTGTATTTGCTATTATAGGCACAATAAGGATGATAAGCTTTATTAAAATCTATGACAATGTTTTTTCCGGCACTTTTATCTAAATCAATGTAGCGGCCGCCGCCGTATGTTTCTTTGTTAGTGGTTTGATCCAAAAAAGGCAGCAGCAAATAATTTTCATTGCCAGGTTTCTTTACTGCTTGCTCCAAAACAATGAGTTCATAATTCTTACCATCCAATTCAAATTTGGCAATAGCATAATTTTTATAAGGCTTTGTTTGGTCGTGCGAATGAGGCAAATTATAAACCTCCTCATTCTCTAATAAAGTAAGCGTGGCATTCACCCTATATTTTTCCTGAATAGGAAAGAATTTTAAGCCTCCAAAGGTATAAAAGCTCAAACTATCCAGGGGAGTTTTATTTGGATCAAAAAATTGCTCATTCAAAGCCATTCTTTCGGCAGCAATAGTTTGCCTATAAGCTTGGTCCACCGCCGGCCCACAAGATAAAAAAAGGCCAACAGCTAATAGCCAAAAGCCAGTGGCTCTTCCCTTAATTAACTTTAACTTCTTTTGAATGCAATACATTCTTTTTGGCAGTATTTAAATGCACCATTGCTAAAACGTCCAAGTTAGCTGGGTTCCATTTAGCATCGCGCTTGATCCTATATTTTTTGTAGAATACCCTGCCTGGTTCGTAAGACGCTTTTAAAAGGTCCCCATAATAATCGGTAACCACACCTCTTAAAACATGTTTATGAATGTAGTTTTCTACATAAATACTGTTACCATTATTATCTCTACTTTCTTGAACATCTTCCATGTCACTCTCTAAGACAATCACAGTTACATAATTTGAATCGGTAACCGTTTCTGTATAGGTAATTGTAAGTTCTATTTCGATAGAATCTGCCAAATTTTTTGCTTTTACTTCTATGTTTAATGGACTAGTTAATTGCAATTCTTCTGTCACTTTGGAAGACCACTTTTGATATTCTATATTTCTTACAGATTCACCAGAAAATAATTTACGATTAATATTTCCTAAGGGTAAGCTAGACTGCACTCCTGGGCCTGTTAATTGATTGATTTTTGTTCCTGGATCAGTTCTAAAATCGAATTTACTTGTATATTTAGATCCGGTTGCTTGATCAAAGGGCATAGTTAAAGTATTATAAATACCTCCTAATGTATGAATGGTTAAAATATTTATTCGTCCGGGATTATTTTCTGATATTAATTTAGCCTCTGATTGTGCCTTAGGGCAATTAGGGCAACGAACACCTGTATATTCTTCAATAAGAACATTTTTTGCCTGTGGTGTTGGTGCAGGAAGTTTTATATAGGTAGTATCACCCACTGTGCTATCAGGAGCAAAATTGATATAAGGTGGCTCTTCTTTACAAGCTTGAAAAAGAATGATTGCCACAAAGAAAAGTGCAAATGAAATTTTATTTTTCATGCTTTTAAAAATTAGTTGTTAATGTAATTCTTACACCGCTAAATGCTGGTTCAACCCTACAAACACCACCTGTACAATTTACTCCCTCTACTTGCCTAATGTATCCTGCGGTAAAGCGGGTATTTTTTTGCGTATAGGCCATAAAAACATTCCAGTAATGTACCAATTCAAATTTAGTTCCTGCTGCAGGTTTATTTCTAGCTCCCGGACTCACATTCACCATATCGCCAAAGCTAAATGAGTAGTGGGGTGCCATGTTAAATTCTACCAAACCATTTACAAAACTACCCAAATCTTGGTCTGTTTTTAGGTATTGCGCTTCCATTCTCAAAGATTTGGTATTGGTTAATTTATAGGTAGCTTCTCCAAAATAGGTATTCGCAATCACATATGGAACCGAAGGCTTGGCTTCAAACAATCTTTGGTTGTAATTGATAATTTGATAACCAACTAATATTTTAAACTTCTTGGTAAACTTATGTTGTAACTCAAAATAATATTCACGGAAATAACGATTAGAATCAGCCTCAAAATTAACTGGGTTTACCGTGCTACCTTTAAAATATCCTTTTGGTGTGGCTATGGATGAATTAAAGTTGAATTGCGTACCATGCTTTTTTAATGCCTTAGGTTTAATACTCAATTCTGTTTGCAAACCATTTTCGCCCCACTCTTGTGTAAAGGCATTGTAACGAGCCAAAAGCCTGTAAACATTTTGCCTTGTAATGGAAGGAAGGTAAGCTATCATACCCAAGTTTTGATTTTCTAAAGGTGAGGTACGCAAAGAAAATTTATCGATATAACGGTATTGCACATTTACCCCAATTCCCTTGGTAGAGTATGATAAAGAGGTAAGGTAAGCCCTGCCATCATGCAGCTCCATTAAATCGTTATTGGGATTGATAATTGCCTCTGGTGTTTTTTGATCCAACTCTAAATACCAAGTAAAATTCTTGTAGCGCATGGTATTATAAATGCCATACACAAACACATTATACTTAGGGTAAAACCTATCTGCCAATTCATAATTATTAATGGTAGAAGCAATGGTATTCATGGTTTGTTGGTCGATGGTTCTATTCACAAAACTTGCCCCAGGCTCAAAACTTAATTGGTCATTGATATCAAAATGGTGCTCTGCATTTATGCCTTTTATAACCATTGGCCTTAAGTCGAACCTAAATTTTTGTAAGCCAGTAAAAGCCTTGATGGTAGTATTTTCTGTAGGCATAAATTTGATATGCGCACCTTGTATCCCAAAATCCAAACCTAAATTTCTATCCTCATAAGACCTAAACACCATACCACTTGCAAACTGATCATAGAAATAACCAACGGTGATACTCATTTTATCTAAGTCCTTGCGAACACTATAAATTCCAATGCCACTTTTGGTATAAGCTTCTTGTGGATTTAATAATGGTGAGTTATTAAACATATCAAAACGAGCCGTAAAGGTATACCCACTTCTTTTGTAATTGAGCAAAAGCCACGCATCTGTTGACGACATTTCTTTTTGGTATTGTGTGGTGGTAGCGCCAATACTGCTATCTTTTACATAAAACTGATTGGTAGTTTGAAAGTTTCCAGAAAATTCACCGAAGTCAACTTTCTTATTTCCATCTTCCTGTGCGTGCAGGGTAAAAGCCAAAACCATTGAAAAAAATCCGAGTATAATTTTTCTAAGCATGCTCAATAATTTTGTGTTATTATTTTCCTTTAAATACAATTTCTTCGGCATCGCCCCACAATTGTTCTATGCCATAAAAGCTACGTTTTTCTTCCTGAAAAATATGCGCAACCACATTAAAGTAGTCAATTAAAATCCATTCAAGGTTCTCAAAACCTTCGCGGTGTAAGGGGTTTTCGCCAATGCGTTTATCCACTTCTTCCTCCACACTTTTTGCAATAGCCTCTACCTGCTTGTCGCTGCTGGCATGACTAATTACAAAAAAATCTGCCGAAGCTGCGGCAATTTTGCGCATATCCAGAATGGTGATGTTTTCAGCTTTTTTCTCATACATACCTTGAGCTACAGTAAGTGCGAGCAAGGTTCCAGCATCAAGTGTTTTTATTGCTGCTTTTGAAGTCACATTTTTCGAAGTAGTTGTTTTT
>JBILJL010000020.1:0-16737 GCA_044377255.1 Bacteroidia bacterium | reverse complement strand
AGAAATCATATTCGTTTAAGCCATAATGCAACAACAATGCTCCAGAATGAGCGTCAACATTAGGCCATGGGTTTTTAATTTTACCTGTTCCTTCCAAAATTGGAGGAGCAACTTCATAAATATTCCAAACAATATTTACCAATTCATCATCTGGCATATAGGTTCTGGCAAATTCTTGTTGCGCAAGGAAACGTGGGTCTGTTTTTCTTAATATGGCATGACCATATCCCGGAACTACTTTTCCATCCAATAAAGTTTTATGGATATAATCTGCAATTTGCTCTTTGCTAGGCGCATGTCCAATTTCATCACGCATTTCAAAAATCCACCTTACTACCTCTTGGTTAGCTAATCCATGTAAAGGACCCGCTAACCCATTCATTGAAGCAGAGAATGCCAAATAAGGATCACTTAGGGCTGAACCAACAAGGTGTGTGGTATGGGCAGAAACGTTTCCTCCTTCATGATCTGCATGAATGGTAAGGTACAAACGCATTAATTTGTAGAATTCAACTTGATCGTAACCAAGCATGTGCGCAAAATTTGCAGCCCAATCTAACTCAGCACTTGGAGCAATGTGCTCATTGTTTTTATAAGTTCTTCTATAGATATATGCTGCAACTTGGGGCAAACGAGCTAATAAATTGCAAACATCCTCATAGGTTGGATCCCAATAATCTTTTTTGTTGATACCATCGTGGTATGCTTTTGCAAAAACTGATTCTGTTTGCATAGCCATGATGCCAATACTAAATTGAGTCATTGGATGGGTATTCAATGGAAGCGAGTCTAAAGTTTTAAAAACATGCGCTGGAACTTCCGATCTTGTTCTCCAATCAGCTTGAATATCAAGAACATCATCATAAGTTGGCATTTCATTCAATAACATTAAATAAAACAATCCTTCTGGCAACGGTTCAGTACCTCCTGGTACTTTTGGCAATTTTTGTCTTAATTCTGGAATGGTGTAGCCTCTAAAACGAATTCCTTCATTTGCATCTAATAAAGATGTTTCGGTTAATAAACCTATGATTCCTTTTTGTCCAGCAAATATATCTTCAACGGTAAAATCTCCCATGGGGATATTTCCATTTTCTTTCATAAATTGCTTAATTTCAACCGATAACGGTAATGCTTTTTCTGCAAACTTCTTTTTTAACTGACCCATAGTAAATAGTATTTTTAGTACTTTAAAATAACCTCGCTAAATTACAATTTGTTTAATCACTTTAACAAATAGTTTTAAAAAAGTTAGAAAGTATTATTTTTACCACAGTGCAAAAGCCTATGAGGAAGTTATACTTTTTGTTTTTTATGCTGGTTATTTTTTCGGTTCAAACAGAATTGTTTGGACAGGTGTTAACTATTCGTGGAATTGTAATGGATGAAAATTCATTGAAACCCATGAGTTCGGTTTCTGTTACCTTAGATAAAAAAAGTAATGCCATTACAGATACCAATGGATTTTTCTCTTTCACTTGCTCGCCGGGAAAGCACCAAATAAAAGTGAGTAGAGTTGGGTATAAAAACTACGACCTTACTTTTGAGGAGCAATTGGAAGGGAAACGCGATTTTCAAGTTTTGCTTGTTCCCTTTGTGAACCAATTAAGTCAGGTGGTGGTTTCTGGTTCTAGAACCGAAAAGGAAATCTCAAGAGAGGTTTCCTCTGTAAGTATCATTCAACCCTATTTAATCAGTAATTCTAATTCCGCAGATTTATCAGAGGTTCTAAATAAAGTTCCAGGCGTAACTGTTGTTGATGGTCAGGCAACCATTAGAGGAGGAGTTGGTTTTTCTTACAATACTGGTAGTAGAATAGCAGTATTATTAGATGATATGCCACTATTAGGTGCAGATTTAGGAGATATCAGATGGACGTTTCTACCCATTGAATCGGCAGAGCAAATAGAGGTAATTAAAGGTGCCGCCTCAGTATTATATGGTTCATCTGCCCTCAATGGTACAGTTAATGTTCGCACTGGTTGGGGAAAAGAAAAGCCACAAACTAAAATTCAAATTTATCAAGGGATTTTGTCTGATCCAAAAAGGTTAGAGACTAAGTGGTGGAACAATGCCAGTCACCCTATGAACCAAGGATTATTTTACAGCCACAAGCAAAGCTGGAAAAAATTTGATTTGGTGGTTTGCGGTAATTTAAATGCGGTACGCAGTCATTTAATGTATAGCGACAATTTTAGAGCAAGAAATTACCTAAAAACCAGGTATAGGTTCAATAAGAATTTTAGTGCAGGCATAAATGTCAACTTCATGTATGAGCATGGTGGGCGATTTTTTTTATGGCAGGACGCAGATTCAGGAGCTTTGAAACAATACAACGATTTGGTTAGAAATGATTTCTTCAGAGTTTTTTCGATAGATCCACATGCAGATTGGCAAAAAGGAAAAAGTGCCCATTCTTTCAAGGCTAGGTTTTATCAAATTAGAAGGTTCACCGCTAAAACGCCTACGCCAAACGACAATGATGCAATTGCCAATATCTATGCATTTGATTACAATTTTAAACGGGAGCTTCTTAAAAACTTGCAATTAACTGCTGGTTCATACACAACTTCCCTCTGGGCAATAGGAAATGTATACAAAGGAACCTTTGCGGGTTTTAGTGCAGCTGGTTTTAGTCAGTTAGATTACCGTTACCACCGGTGGAGTTTTGCTTTGGGGGGAAGGTATGAGGTAAACGGTTTAAATGAATATGCTGTGCCTACCGGACTATTAAAAAGGGTTGGAGCAAATTACCAAGTTGCCTCCAAAACATTTTTAAGAGCCAACTATTCGGAAGGATTTAGGTTTCCAACCATTGGTGAAAAATATGTGGATGATAAAGTTTCAGGCTTAATAATTTTCCCAAATCCTGATTTGGTTTCGGAAAAGGGGTGGACTGCAGAGATTGGTGTTCAGCAAGGATTTAGGATTGGTAATTTTAATGGTGCTTTTGATTTTGCTTTTTTCAACCAAGAATATGATAGCATGATAGAATTTAGGTTTGACCAATGGTTATCATCAGTTGATTACCCCGGTTTGCCTATTTTTCAAAGGGTAGGCTTTAAAGCAGTAAATGTTGGTCAAACGCGCACTGCAGGGTTTGAAATTGGCATAAGTGGTGAAGGAAGAATTTATGATGTATTGATAAGAACCATTGGAGGTTATACCTATTCTTTGCCAGTTAATTTATCAACTGATCCGCAAATGGAAGATTGGGGTTATTACAGCAAGGCATTGTTTAATAGTATTGGTAAATTGGATAGTGCAAAATATCACAATGCCTTATTGCCATATAGAAATAGAACCACAGCAAAATGGGATATTGAAGGGACTTGGAAGAAATTTTCTATGGGATACTCTTTTAATTATTATAGTTCATACGAGAAAATAGACCAGTTTTTTACTGTGTTTATTCCAAGTTTTCAAACCTTTATTGACCGTTCTGGAAAGGGCAATTTTGTGCACAATTTAAGAGTCTCCTATCAAATGACTCAACAAAGCAGAATAGCCTTTTTGGTTAATAATTTTTTGAATGAGGAATATGCCACCAGACCAGGTAAAATTGATCCAATGCGAAGTTTTAATCTACAATTGCGCATAATGTTCTAATATTGCTCTTTAAATGAATCATGAAAAGTAAGTCGCCAATTTTTGTTCTTTTTATTACTATTTTAATTGATTTACTTGGTTTTGGACTCATTATTCCAATTCTTCCGATTTTTGCCATTGAGTTAAAAGCTACCTCTTTACAAATTGGATTTATTGCGGGTTTATATTCCCTCATGAATTTTATTTTTGCCCCTTTTTGGGGTACTTTAAGCGATAAAATTGGCAGGCGGCCTGTAATGTTGTTGAGCATAATGGTAACCATGTTAGCTTACGTGTTTTTTGCTTTTACGCATAATTTAACATTTTTAATTATTTCAAGAATTTTTGCAGGAATTGGTTCAGCAAATATTTCGGCTGCCCAAGCTTATATAGCGGATATTACTGAGCCAAAAGATAGAGCCAAAAATATGGGATTGATTGGCGCTGCATTTGGCTTAGGATTTATATTTGGTCCGCCAGTTGGAGGTTATTTAAAATCAATAAGTGGTCCGGGAAGTGTAGATTTTGTTGGGTATGTAGCAGCAGGTTTGTGTGCCTTTAATTTGTTGTTGGCTTATTTTTATTTGCCAGAGTCTATCAAGCACAAACAACCTGCAAAAACTTTTAGGTTCAGGCCAATAACTGATTTAATTTTTGAGCTTAAGAAACCTGTTATAAGTGAGCTTTTTGTGATAAATTTTATTTTTATCTGTGCATTTTCCATGATGCAAATTACCGCCTCCATTTTATGGATAGATAGATATTTGTTCAATGAAAAACAAGTAGGTTTTGTGTTTATGTTTATCGGACTCACTTCGGCAATCGTGCAAGGTGGCTTTGTGGGCAAATTAACCAAGACGTTTGGCGAAAAAAAATTGTTACTAATAGGATCCATTTTAATGGCAATTGGACTTGGCACACTTCCTTTTGCGCCAGTTGATATGTTTTATTTGCAACTTGTTAGTCTTACGTGCATTGCGCTAGCTAATGGTTGCATAACACCATCTTTAAGCTCACTTTTATCTCAAACTGCAGGAAGCAATGAGCAAGGGCAGGTTTTAGGTATGAACCAATCTTTTGGTTCTTTGGCAAGGGTTGCAGGTCCTGCATTGGGGGGCTTACTTTACGATGTTCATTTTACCTTGCCATATATTACAGGAGGCGTGATGATGCTATTTACTTATTGGTTGGCAAAAGTTTTAGTAATTCGATTAAAAAACAAGGAAATAGAAAAACCAATTTTGTAGGGGTTATGTTTAGAGATAGTTGAAGATAAATTACATGAATAAATTTAGAAATATGATTATTGCTTTAGCAATAATTGCGGCTCTTTTGATACCAAAGTTTTTTTGTGGGGATAAAAAACAAGATGCTGCTGCAAAGCCAGGAGGTGGATCAAAAATACCTGTGAAAGTAGGAGTTCTTGTAATGAAAGATGAACAAGTTTCGCCAGGCTACCAAGTAAGCGGAACGTTAGAAGCGAACGAGCAAGTAAAGTTAAATAGTGAAACCCAAGGCCTCGTAACTAAAATTTATTTTAAAGAGGGTGCCAATGTAAAAAAAGGCGAATTGCTCTTGAAAATGAATGATGCCGATTTACAAGCACAATTGAAAAAGGCGATTGCTAATAAAAAACTCAAGGATGATAATGCCAAACGCAATGAGATATTATTGAAAAAAGAGGCCATATCGCAATCAGATTATGATATTTCAATGAACGAACTCAATGCCATTGATGCCGATATTGAGTATTTGAAGGAAATGATAAGAAAGACCGAAATTAGAGCTCCTTTTTCTGGAACAATAGGTTTAAGATATATCAGTGAGGGAGCTTATTTAACCCCAAATACCACGGTTGCTACCTTGGAAGATGAATCGCGGTTAAAACTTGCCTTTTCTATTCCTGAGAAGTATGCTATGAAAGTTAAAGTTGGCGACGATATCACCTTTTCGGTTAGTGGTTCAGAGGAGATTTATAAGGCAAAGATTTATGCACGTGAGGCATCCGTATCGGATCAAACAAGGGCTATAAATATGCGTGCTTTGTGCAGCAATACCCAAAGAAAGTTAATGCCAGGTTTATTTGCAAGTATTAATTTAAAATTGGGTAGTGAACGTGCTTCATTCATGATACCAACCCAAGCCATGGTGCCAGTTTTAAAAGGCCAGAAGGTATATTTAGTTAAAGGTGATTCTGCTGTGGAGCAATTAATAAAAACAGGCTTTAGAAGCGATACTCAAATAGAAGTCTTGGCAGGTTTATCTAATGGAGATTCTTTAATTGTTGATGGTATCATGTATATGAAAAGTGGTGTAAAGGTGAAGGCAATTAATAGGAAGAAATGAGTTTAGCTAGTTTAAGTATTAATAGGCCAGTTTTGGCTGTGGTTTGCTCCATTCTCATTGTTCTGTTTGGGTTAATCTCTTATAATTATTTGGGCGTACGTGAGTTTCCAAGTATTGATCCGCCTGTTATTACTGTGCGAACCAATTATACTGGCGCAAATCCTGATATTATAGAATCTCAAATTACAGAACCTTTAGAGAAGGCTATAAATGGTATTGCAGGTATTAGGGCAATTTCATCTTCAAGTAACCAAGGTAGTAGCATTATTACTGTTGAGTTTAGCCTTTCCTCTAATTTGGAAGAGGCTGCAAATGATGTGCGCGATAAGGTTTCTCAAACCATTAGGCAATTGCCTCAAGATATAGATGCACCGCCAGTTGTAAGTAAAGCAGATGCCAATTCTGATGCCATTGTTTCCCTTACTTTGCAAAGTGATTCTAGGTCGAAACTAGCGCTTAATGATTATGCAGAGAATGTTGTTTTGGAACGTTTGCAAACTATTCCAGGTGTAAGTAATATTCAAATTTGGGGGCAGAAAAAATATGCCATGAGGTTATGGCTCGATCCAGTAAAACTTTCTTCTTTTGGCTTAACTCCTTTAGATGTGCGAGCCGCATTAGACAGAGAAAATATTGAATTACCTGGAGGTAAAATTGCAGGTGATAACATGGAGCTTGCAATTAAAACACAGGGCAGGTATTCTACTGAAGAGGAATTCAATAGAATTGTTGTCAAAAATTTGGGCACACAAGTGGTGCGTTTAGCTGATGTTGGTAGGGCGGAGCTTGGTCCTGAGAATGAAGAATCTGGCTTAAAATCATCTGGTGTTGGCATGATTGGCCTTGGCTTGGTGCCGCAGCCTGGAGCCAATTATATTGAAATTGCTGATGAATTTTACCGCAGGTACGAGCTTATTAAGAAAGAAATACCACAAGATATTCGGATGGATATTGCCTTAGATAATACTCGGTTTATTAGAACTTCAATCACTGAGGTAACAGAAACATTGCTCATTGCTTTTTTATTAGTAGTATTAATTATTTTTTTATTTTTCCGTGATTGGCTTATTGCATTTCGCCCTCTAGTAGATATTCCTGTTTCACTTATTGGAGCATTTTTTATCATGTATCTTTCTGGCTTTTCAATAAATATTTTGACCTTATTAGCCATCGTTTTGGCAACAGGATTGGTGGTGGATGATGGCATTGTAGTTACCGAAAATATTTTTAAGAAAATTGAGGAAGGCATGAGTCCAAGAGAGGCTGCCATTAAAGGAACCAATGAAATTTTCTTTGCTGTAATCGCCACATCCATCACCTTGGCTGTGGTATTTTTACCTATTATTTTTATTGAGGGTTTTGTGGGTAGGCTCTTTCGAGAGTTTGCTGTGGTGGTTGCAGGAGCAGTACTTATTTCTGCCTTTGTTTCCTTAACCTTAACGCCAGTACTAAATGTTTATTTACAACGCAAAAATAAATCTCATTCAAAATTTTATGAAAGAACAGAGCCGTTTTTTGTGAACCTAAATAATGCTTATTCAAAGTCTTTGGATAAGTTGTTTAACAATAGATGGCAAGTATGGGTATTAATGGTCATTAGTGTAGGATTAATATTCTTAATAGGCAAAAACCTACAATCAGAATTATCGCCTATGGATGATAGAAGTTGGATGCGCGTGAGTTCAACAGCCCCCGAGGGTGCTTCCTATGATTACATGGAGAAATATATGGATGCTGTTTCAAGAATGATAGATGATTCTATTCCAGAAAAAAGGTTGACCTTAGTTGTAACTGCACCAGGCTTTACAGGCAGTGGCGCCGTTAATACAGGCTTTGTGCGTGTTATTCTTCCTGAACCTAAAGATAGAAAGAAAAGTCAGCAGCAAATTGCCCAACGATTACAACAACAATTAGGAAATTTAACAGGTGCCAAATCATTTGTGATACAAGATCAAACTATAAGTGGATCTGGAGGTTCTCGTGCTGGTTTACCGGTTCAGTTTATTTTACAAAACCAAGACTTCGAAAAAATACAAACTTACCTACCTAAGTTTTTAGAAGAGGTAAATGCAAGTAAAATTTTTCAAGGTGTGGATGTAAATTTAAAATTTAATAGACCCGAATTGGTAATCAGTTTTGATAGAGAAAAGGCTAAAAATTTAGGAGTGAGTGTTCAAAATGTTGCCCAAACCTTGCAGTTTGCCTATGGTGGCGTGCGATACGGTTACTTTACAAAAACAGGTAAGCAGTACCAAATAATTGGGCAGGTTGAACGCGAACACAGAGATGCTCCTGTGGATTTAAAATCGTTGTATGTAAGAAATGATCGTGGCGATTTGATACAACTAGACAACTTGGTAAATGTTGTTGAGCAAAGTAGTCCGCCTCAATTGTATCATTACAATAGATATAAAGCAGCAACAGTTTCTGCCGGATTAGCAACAGGTAAAACTATTGGAGATGGCATTGATGAAATGCGGAGGATTCAAAAAAAGGTTTTAGATGATTCGTTTTCGGCAGATTTGGGTGGCCCTTCAAGAGATTTTGCAGAGAGCTCATCCAATACTTCCTTTGCATTTTTCCTTGCATTGGTGCTTATCTATTTGGTATTGGCAGCGCAATTCGAAAGTTTCATTGATCCAATTATTATTATGTTCACTGTGCCATTGGCCTTGGCGGGTGCGCTCATTTCACTGTGGTATTTTGATCAAACCCTAAATATTTTTAGTCAGATTGGTATCATTGTTTTACTTGGTTTGGTTACTAAAAATGGTATCCTAATTGTGGAGTTTGCTAACCAAAAACGAGCGCAAGGTTTGCCAAAAATGCAAGCGGTAAAAGAGGCCGCTGTTTCAAGGTTAAGACCAATTATGATGACCAGCATGGCAACTATTTTGGGTGCATTGCCAATTGCCTTGGCCCTTGGTGCTGGAGCTAAGAGCCGAACTTCTACGGGGATGGTTATTATTGGTGGTTTGTTATTTTCTGGATTTTTAACCTTGTATGTCATTCCAGTAGTTTATCAGTTTCTCTCCCGAAATAAAAGAATTTATTCCACACCTATAGAAAGCAATGATGATGAAGTTAAATAGAATTTTTTTTCTTGGGTTGATATTTTTGTTGGGTCTTATTGCCAATGCCCAAAATGCATTGAGTTTAAAACAGGCATTTGATATTGCATTGGAAAATAATTTTTCCATTCAAATTGCCAATAATGACCTTGAAATTACCAAAAAAAATAATGTAATTGGAAATGCAGGAATGCTGCCCAATATCAATGGTGTGGTAAATCAAGATAACCAAGTTCTAGATTCAAAACAAAAGTTCCTAAATGGAACAGAAAATAACAGATCTGGTGCAAAAATTAATCAATTAAATGCTGGAGTAGAATTAAGTTGGACTTTATTCAATGGCATGAAAATGCTTGCCACTAAAAATAAGTTAGCAGAACTTGAAGCAATTGGTGAAGTGCGCTTAAGGCAGCAAATGGAAAGCATGTTGATGCGTGTTGCAAAATCCTATTTTGATATTTTATTGTTAAAAGAGCAATTGAAATCTGGTCGTGAATTTATAGAGATCAGTGAAAAGAGATTGTCCATTGCAAGGGCAAAAACCTTGGCAGGTAAAAGTGCTAAATCGGAAGTTTTAAATGCTCAAGTTAATTTGAACACCGATTTAGCAGAATTTAAGCGATTAGAAACCCAATATAAGAATGGTAAATTGAGTTTAAATCAATTGATGGGCAAAGATATTTCTTTTAACTTTGAAGTCACAGATTCGCTTATACCTGCCCAAGCACTGAGTTTTGAGGTTGTTAAAGATTTGGCTATTAAAAATAACAGTGGCATTAGAATAGCTAAATTGAATAAAGATGTGGCACAGTTTCAATTGCAAGAGATTAAAGGCGAAAGGTACCCAAGCTTGCAATTCAAGAGTGGTTATAATTATAATCAACAGCAATCAGAGGCAGGTTTTTTACAATCATCTAATACCACAGGTTATCATTATGGGCTCGGTTTGAACCTAAGCATTTTTAATGGATTTGATATTGATAGAAGGATTGGTATCTCTAAAATCTCCTTTAAAAATTCTGACCTGTTATTGAAGGATTCCTTATTGAAATTGGAGGTTGCGGTATCGCAAGCCTACAATGTTTATTTAAACAATGTGGATTTGTATCAATTTGAGAAATCCAATCTAGATGTAGCCAAACAGAATTTTGAGATTTCGCGCGACCAATTTGAACAGGGCATGATTAGTAGCAATGATTTGCGCATTGCTCAGGTAAATTATTTGGTAAATGTAAACAGGTTATTAATTGCTGCTTACGATTCAAAATTAAGCGAAATGGAATTGGAAAGATTAAGCGGTACGCTCGTAAAATAGTTTTGAATAGCTATTTTTTAGTCTTGTCTTTTTTGCCCCCAAAAACAGAAACATTCACATACCTTTTTGGGTTTTCCCTTACATCTTTTAATAATAATTCTAGCTGTGCAGATGATTTAGTTAAGTTGTCATAAAGTTCTTTGTCGTTAATCAACTTGCCTGCACTGCCTTCACCCTTATCAATTTTTTCACTGATAGAAGCTAATTGTTTAGAGGTAATGTTAAGTTGATCAATGGTAGATTTTATGGGCGCTTGGGATAAAGAATCACTGAGGTTCTTAAAGTTTTTTAGGCTAGCTGCAATATCTGCATTGCTCTTGCGCAATGTTTCGGTAATGGTTTCCATGTTACCTGCAATGTTTCCTACTTTCCCTTTTTCGCTTTGTATGAGCAAATCTAATTGTTTGGTAGTGGTATTTAAATTACTCAAAATACCTGCTAAATCACTAATTCCAGCAGATAGGTTTGCGGTTCCACCATCCGATAATACTTTTTGTAACTCACCTAAAACTTTATTTAATGAAACCATTACGTTCTCTGTTTTTTCTTTAACAGGAGTAATCATTTCAGAAATGGAGGCTGATAAACTATGTTCTTGGGTACCAATTAGAGTATCGCCTTTTTTAATTGGGTTCAGCAAGGATGGAATGATTAATGAAATTGCTTTGCCACCTAACAAATCGAGGCTCACAATTTTGGCCTCACTGCTTTTAGATAATTGAATTTTATCATCAACCAATAAAGTAGCCATAATTTTATTGGCACTGTCTGTTCTAATTAGGCTTAATTTTTCTACTTGCCCAACTTTAAGTCCTTTGAAAAAAATTGGAGTTGACTTTACAATGCCGTCTATGTTATTATATACCACATAATAGGTATTTTGATTGGAGAAGAATTTTTTTCCTCTCAAGAAATTATAGCCAAAATACAAAGCGCCTAATGAAAAGGCTGCAAATAGTCCAATTTTTGCTTCTTTAGGTATATTCAAAACAAATAGTTTTTTAACAAAAATAAGGAAATATTGCTCTTGTGCTAATTATTCTTGTTGGTGTTGAAGCCTTCATAAGATTTTTTATAGTCAAAAACAGCATTAGCTATCGCGCCGGCCATTTCATCAACTCCAGATTGGCTGCTTAAATATTCTCGGTCTTTTTTATTACTAATAAAGCCCGTTTCTATTAAAATACTTGGCATTTTTGTTTTCCATAATACCACAAAACCAGCTTGTTTCACTCCTCTGCTAGGACGTTTAATGCCAGTGCTTATTTGTGCCTCAGTTTTTGCAGCCAACTTAATGCTTTGATCCATGTATGAGTTTTGAAACAAAGAAAAATAGATGTGTGATTCAGGCGAATTTGGGTCAAAACCCTCATATCGTTCTATGTAGTTATCCTCGAGCATTACCACATTGTTCTCTCTTTTTGCCACATCCAAATTGTCTTCTGCTTTGTGCAAACCCATGGTATAAGTTTCTGTTCCTTGAATAGTTGCATTTTTTGTAGAGTTGCAATGTATTGAAATAAAAATATCTGCGTTATTTTTATTAGCAATCTCAGCTCTTTCCCACAACTCTACAAATTTGTCGTTTGAGCGGGTGTAAATCACTTTTACTGTAGGCATTTGTTCTTTTATTTTTGATCCTAATGCTAAGGCAATGGCAAGAGTAACTTGTTTTTCACGCACATTCCCATGAATACAGCCTGGATCATGTCCGCCATGACCTGCATCTATAATTATTGTTGCAATATTTTTTTTATATACTTTTTTCGAGGCAAGGGGCGTTGCAGCAATACAAAAGAAGATGAGCAAAAATGGCACAATTTTTTCCCACTTCGGTATATTCATTTGTTTATATAGATTTGTGCTCAACATTGAAAAAACTTTATTCATATTTATTGCATTCAAGGCGTTTTTGGTTTTTACCACGTTATTTATCCGTTTTGTTTATTTTTTCGGGTGTAAATCCTGTTTTTTCTGCCAATAACAATGTTAATACAAAAATAAACACTTTACCCCTGAATCTTGCAATTAATACAAATAATATATTTTTAACCTATTGTAAATCAAGTTTTTATATTTTTCCTGATTCAATCCTCCAGCAGGTAAAATCAGTTTCCGATACCATTCCTTTAGACAGTAATTACCTACCTCGAACTAAATCAGCTATAAAAAATAAAGTCAAGTACAATTCCAAAGACTCGATTGTGTATGATGAATCCTCAAAAAACACAACGCTTTACAAAGATGCTAAAATAAATTTTGATGAGTATGAAATGAAGGCAGCCATCATTAAAATAAATTTGGAAAACAATACTGTTAACGCTACAGGAGAGAGAGATAGTTCTGGTACTTTAGTAAATACACCGAGTTTTAAGCAAGGTGAAGAAACCTATAACATCGAAGAGGTAACTTTTAATTACCAAACTAAACGCGGGTTAATGCGTGAGTTTAGAACCCAGGAGGGAGATGGATTTATCAAAGGAGAAAGAGTAAAGCGCGATGAGTACAATAATTTTTACATCAGAGATAGTTATTATACAACCTGCAGCGACCCCCATCCCCACTTTGCCATCAATGCAAAAAAATTAAAGGTAATTCCCGGCTCAAAAGTAATTACCGGTCCAGCCAATTTAGCAATAGCCGGGGTGAGCACGCCATTGTTTGTTCCTTTTGGAATTTTCCCTTTAAAGCGCGGACAACAATCTGGAATCATTATCCCATCTTATGGAAATGCAGCCGGGCGGGGTTTTTTCCTGAGACAAGGTGGTTATTATTTGGGATTAGGAGAACGTGCCGATTTAGCATTAATGGGCGATATTTATGCAAATGGAAGTTGGGCAATAGGTGGTAGATTTAACTATTCAAAGCGTTACAAGTATAATGGCAATTTATTTGTTAATTATGCACTCAACAAAGATGGATTGCCAGAAGATAGAAATTACAGAGCCTTTAATACTTTCAATATTAATTGGCAACATGCCATGGACCCAAAGGTAAAACCCGGCACCTCTTTCAGGGCAGATGTAAATTTGCTTGGGAATCAATATTTGGCTTTTAATACCTATAATACCAACAATACTGCTTTCAATAGCAATATTAACTCATCTATTAATTACTCAAAATCGATGGGTAAAGGAAAATATAATTTGGCTACCAGTGCAAGAGCTTCACAAAATACACAAACAAGAGATGCTACCATTACCTTGCCAGATTTAACCTTTTCAGTTGCATCCTTTCAACCATTTAAACCTAAATGGAAACCTGTTGCTGATAGGTGGTACGAAAAAACAAGTGTCAATTATTTGGGTTCAATGCGAAATGTAATCACAACAAAAGATACCTTGTTGTTCAAACCAAGAAGTGATTATGAAAGAAGTTTATACTTGGATTCTGTTATGCGCAACGGAGCAAGTCATGATATTTCTGCTCAAAATTCATTTAATTTTTTTAAGTATTATACCTTTTCAGTTAGCGGAAATTACAAAGAAACTTGGACTTTAAAAACAGTGAATAAGCAATATGATGCAGAAAGTAAAACGGTTAAATCAAATGAGGTTAGTGGATTTAATCGTGGTTACCAATATTCATTTAGAGGAGGTATTTCAACCAGATTTTATGGAATGGTTCAGTTTAAAAAAGGCAGGTTACAAGCTATAAGACATGTGGCAAATCCCGATTTGAGTTTCTCTTATTCGCCAGATTTTGGAAAATCTCAATATGGATTCTACAAAGATGTTCAAAGGGATAGTGCAGGAAACACCACTAACTATTCTATTTTCGAAAATTCATTGTTTGCTGGTCCTGGCAAAGGCCGTCAAGGGAACATCAATTTTGGATTAGATAATAATTTTGAAATTAAGTGGATGAAAGGTAAAGATACCTCTATGAAGGTTGAAAAAATTAAAATTTTTGAGAGCATTAGGGCAAGTGGCAGCTATAATATTTATGCCGATTCCTTAAAGCTAAGCATGATACCAATTAGCTTCAGAACCACTTTGTTTAAAACAGTTAGTTTAAATGGAAGCGCCAATTTAGATCCTTACGTAAATACAATTGTTGAGTTAAACGGAACAAAATATTACCAGAGAATTAACCAATTTTATTTAAGCGAGCAACAAAAATTAGGGGTAATTACCAATGCCAATTTGGGTATAGGTGCAAGTTTAAATCCAGAGATGTTCAAAGGCAAAACACAAGAGCAAAAAGATAGAAGGAAAAAGGAAATGGAGCTTGAGCAATTTACAGAATTTAAAATGCCATGGACCTTAGGTTTTAACTATACGGTTAACTATGATTACTATTCAAAAATAAACCCAGCTGCTAATCAATTTGTTCAAACATTATCGTTTAATGGAAATGTGAGTCCTACCAAAAATTGGTATGTTAATTTTAATTCAGGATATGATTTTACACAAAAGAAAATATCTCATTTAGGTATTGATTTGCGCAGAGATTTGCATTGCTGGGAATTTACCTTTGCCTGGACACCACTTTCTGCTTATGGTAATCAATTTTTTATGTTCAATATCAATGTAAAATCGCCTACTTTAAAAGAACTTAAAGTGCCAAAAAGAAAAGACTGGTTTGATAACAGAACCATATAAAAATTCCAATAAAATAGCTTTATTTTGAACTTCAAATTACTATTCTAATACTATATACATGAAATACGTTATTCTCAACGACCTACATGCTTCCCTTGGAGCAAAAATGATTGAATTTGCTGGATACAATATGCCAGTTTTATATGGTAACCTCATTCAAGAACATCTTGCAGTGCGCAATTCTGTTGGGGTATTTGATGTGAGCCACATGGGCGAATTTAGATTAAAAGGAGAAAAGGCATTGGATTTGATACAACTTGTAACCTCTAATGATGCCTCTAAATTAACTGATGGCAAAGTTCAGTATTCTTGCCTGCCAAATGACGACGGTGGAATTGTAGATGATTTATTGGTTTACCGTTTTACAGAAAACGAATACTATTTGGTAGTTAATGCCAGCAATATTGAAAAGGATTGGAACTGGATTTCTAAGCACAATACTTTTGGTGTTGAAATGGTGAACATGAGCAACGATATGAGCTTATTAGCTGTTCAAGGTCCGAATGCCATTAAAGCATTACAAAAGCTTACAGAAGTAGATTTATCTAGCATGGAGTATTATACTTTTAAAGTAGGTACTATGGCAGGAATAGAAAATGTTATTATATCCAATACTGGTTATACCGGCGCTGGGGGCTTTGAATTGTATGTGAATAATTCAGATGCTCGTAAAATGTGGGATGCCGTTTTTGCTGCAGGTGAAGAATTTAATATTCAACCTGTTGGTTTGGGAGCCCGCGATACTTTACGTTTAGAAAAAGGATTCTGCCTGTATGGCCATGATATCAATGACGAAACCTCTCCAATTGAAGCAGGTTTAGGTTGGATTACCAAATTTACCAAGCCATTTGTTAATCACGAACATCATAAAGCCATTAAAGAAAATGGTGCTAAGAAAAAGTTAGTTGGTTTTGAAATGATTGACAGAGGTATTCCTCGTCAGCATTATATAATTAAAGATGCAGCTGGGAACACCATTGGTGAGGTAACTTCTGGCACACAATCTCCTTCTTTAAACAAAGGTATTGGAATGGGTTATGTAAGCACCGAGAATAGTAAAGTTGATACAGAAATTTTCATAGAAATCCGCGAAAAAGCCATCAAAGCCAAAGTGGTTAAAGTGCCTTTCTTATAGAAAAAATATTGCCACCAAGTCACCAAGGCACAGAGTTTTTTAGAAAAAAAATATAAGGAAAGATTTTAAGCAAAAAACATAAAAATTTTAAGACTTAGGTTCAATCCTTTTTTATAAATAAATTAATTAATAAATCTTAGTGCCTTAGAGCCTTTGTGGCTAAAAAAACATGAATAAAGTAGAAGTAATTCATACACCAGCATTGTTGCCACTTTATAATTTAAACGATAAGGTGGTAGTGGTGATAGATATTTTGAGGGCAACCACCACCATGTGCGTTGCTTTCAATACTGGAGTGAATAAAATTTTGCCAGTTGCTTCGCCAGATGAATGTCTCATGTTTAAGGAGTTTGATTTTATTATTGCGGCTGAACACAATGCTGTAAAAGTGCCAGGTTTTGATATGGGTAACTCGCCCTTCGAATATGAAAATCCATTTATAGCAGGTAAGAATATTGCTTTTACAACTACTAATGGTACCAAGGCCATAAAGATGGCAAAGGCCATGAACCCCAACTGTATTTTAATTGGATCATTCCTTAATATTACTGCCCTTTGTAATAGAATTAAAGAAACTGGAAAGGACTTAATATTACTTTGTTCTGGATGGAAAGACAAGTATAATTTGGAGGATACTTTGTTTGCAGGCGCAGTAATTCATCAGCTTACCAGTACTTA
>JBILJL010000230.1:0-4157 GCA_044377255.1 Bacteroidia bacterium | reverse complement strand
TATTGCTAATCCTTGGGTGAAACCTTTGGTTCCTACTTATTATTATGCTATTGCGTATAATTCTTTGTGCTCTAGGTACGACAGTGTTTTTGTGGATGTAAAAAAGGTAACTGCAAATGCTGGTTCAGATAAATCTATTTGTAGAGGAGACAGTATTCCAATGAATGCAACTGCAGCTGGAACTTACACTTGGTCGCCTACTTTGGGCCTAGCCGACACTAGTTTAACCACTTATGCTAAACCCACTACCACTACAAATTATGTTTTAAATGTAACCAATGGCTTGTGCTCAAATACTGATACTGTTAGAGTAACTGTAACAAATTTTGTTCTCAATGCAGGCCCAAACAAACAAATTTGTCAGGGCGATAGTGTTCAATTAATAGCAACAGGAGCTCCTAAATATAATTGGTTGCCAAATTACAACATCAGTGATACCGGTATTGCTAATCCTTGGGTTAAACCACTGGCACCAACTAATTATTTCTGCATAGCTAATAATGGAATTTGTGTGAGAGTGGATACTGTATTTGTGAATGTAAGATTGGTGCCAGGTACCGCAGGCACTGATACCAGTATGTGTACAGGGCAGTTTGTTGGATTAAATGCTTCTGGTTCCGCAACCTATGAATGGATTAATAAAGTAAATATCAGTGACAGGTTTATTCCAAATCCAATTGTAACTCCAGCCACCGATGCGAAATATATTTTAAAAATGACCGATGGCGCAGTTTGCTATAGATACGATACTGTTGAGGTGAAGGTATTTAGCTATCCGCTGGTAAATGCAGGTCCTGATTTTAAACATTGCCCAGGAGATTATGTTACCTTAAATGGCAGTGTTACTGGTGCAATTAAATATGAATGGTCGCCTGCACTAGGTTTAAATGATAAGAACTTAATGCAACCATTGGCTTCAGTTACTGTAAATACTTATTATACACTGGGTGCTTGGAATGGCAATTGTTATAATTATGATGTTGCTTTTGTGGAGGTAAATCCACCGGTTAACGCATCATTTAAAGCAGATCCCAATCAGGGTTTGGCGCCATTGCCGGTTCAGTTTACTAATAATTCCTCTAACGCAATTTCCTATGATTGGGATTTTGGTGAGGCTGGTGGAACCTCAACTGAAAAGGATCCATTATATATTTATAAAAACGATGGTATTTATACTGTTAAGCTTACTGTATTAGATGATTTGGGTTGCGAGGATACTACTACTGCAACCATTAACGTTAGGGTAATTGAATCGCTTCAAGCGCCAACAGCTTTTACGCCAAACGGTGATGGTTTAAATGATAATTTTGCTTTTGTGTATGCACCAAATCGTTTTGAGTTTTTAGAAGTTGCCATTTTTAATCGTTGGGGTGTAAAGGTGTTTGAATCAAAGATGCCAGGAGGAACTTGGTGGGATGGGAAAGTAAATGGTATACCTGAGCCACCAGATATTTATACCTATACAGCAGTTGCTAAAGACAAAAAAGGGAAGTCCTATGAGCTCAATGGCACAATTGCCCTTGTAAGGTAAAGATGGCTACTTGTGATTTAAAGCTAATAATATTTGTTCAGTTGAAGTGAGCGGCAAGCCGCACACTTTATCTGCACACACCCATGCCAAAGTTTGCTCTTTAGTAGCTATTTTTCCCTCAAGCAACGGAATGTAGTTGTCTTCAACTTTTTCAATGAATATAGTATTGTAAGTGAATTTTTTCCTTAAAATAGCGATCCATTTTTGGGCGTCAATACCTGTTATAACAACTTGCGTAAATCCTATTTCTTTTAAAGCGATTAATTGCATCCAATTACTAAATCCATTCGGAAATTTTTTCATTTTAGGTGCAATAGCCTGCAACATTTGTTCCTGTTTTTCTTCATAGTCTGCCCGGTTAAAGTAATAAGCCAGCTTATACAAACAATGCGCTAGGATGCTATTCGAAGAAGGTATTACATCATCATTTACATCTATTTTTCTGGTCACTAGTATTTTTTGTTCTGATGAGGAAAAGAAAAACAAGCCGCTGCTTGAATCATAAAACTGACTGATGCATTCTTCCATTAGTTCATTTGCTATTATCAAATACTTTTGGTTCGAACCAGCCTCATACAAGTGAATTAAAGCATCAATTAAACAAGCATAATCTTCTGCAAAGCCTTTGATACTTCTTTTGCCATTTTTAAATATGCGGTATAATTGTTTTTCATCTTTACTCCAATTAAGCAACTTATCTGCGGCATTGATTGCCTCCTCTAAGTATTTATTATTTTGTAAGTACAGATAGGCTTGAGCATATCCTTTTATCATTAAGGCGTTCCAACTACAGATAATTTTATCATCTAATCCAGGTCTAGTTCTCAAATTCCTAATGGCCAATAATGATTTTTTGTTTTTGGAAATATTAGCTTCAATCTCGACTGATGGTTTTTGAAAATTGCCTTCTAATGTTTTTAAACCTATAGTTCTAAATAGAATATTTTCACCTTCCCAATTGCCATTTGGTTCAACAGAAAAATAGGCGCAAAATAACTCAGCATCGTCTTTTAAAATTGCTTCAATTTCGGCTTGAGACCAAACATAGTATTTACCTTCTAACCCTTCACTGTCGGCATCTAGCGCCGAATAATAATGTCCTTCTTTCGAACGCAATTCAGTTTCTATAAACGCATCAATGGAGGCAACTACTTTCTCAAACAATGGTTCATTGAAATATTTTGCAGCCATTGCATATGTACCCATTAATTGCGCATTGTCGTATAACATTTTTTCAAAATGAGGAACTTTCCAAAAACCATCTGTGCTATACCTGGCAAAGCCTCCAGCTAGGTGATCAAAAATACCTCCTTCATACATTTTTGTTAAGGTAGTAAAACATGCTTCTTTGAAAATGATATCATTTGTTAAAGAATGAACGCCCATAAATAACTCCCATTGGTTTGGCATTGGAAATTTAGGCGACCAATTATACCCTCCCCATTGTAAATCAAATTGTAGTTTCCATTTGTCTAGCAATTCAATCATGGCAGGATAGAAATTGGAACCAGTATTTTCTGGTACAAACTGATCCATTTTGCGGACGCCATTTGAAAGGTTGGTAGCAAATTCAAAAGCTTCTGTTTTTTTATCTTGGTAAAAATTGCTTAAGCTTATAAGCACTCTTTCCCACTCTTGTTTAGGGAAATAAGTACCTCCATGTAACGGCCTCCCATCGGGTAAGGTAAACATGTTTAATGGCCAGCCACCTCTCCCTGTTAGCAATTGCAATGCATCCATGTAAACTTGATCAATGTCTGGTCTTTCTTCACGGTCAATTTTAACACAAATAAATCGCTCATTCATAATTGCTGCCGTATCTTCTTTTTCAAAACATTCGTGCTCCATTACATGGCACCAATGGCAAGCACTATAGCCAATGCTTATTAAAATTAGTTTGTCCTCGCGCTTGGCTCGATCCAAAATTTCGTCGCTCCATTCTTGCCAATTTACTGGGTTATGGGCGTGTTGCAATAGGTAAGGGCTACTGGCATTTATCAATGAATTGGTGTGTTTCTTGTTGGTCATGAGGAATTATTTATACAAATTAAGCAAATATCTCTGTGCCTTTGTTTTAATTTGAACCTAAATGGCATCAACATATTTTGATTTCAAGCAATTCAGGGTTTACCACCAACATTGTGCCATGAAGGTTGGCACCGATAGTGTGGTGCTTGGAGCAATCATTCCTTTATTTGGTTCAGAACAAACTATTTTGGATATAGGAACTGGTTCTGGCTTATTGGCTTTGATGTTAGCACAGAGAAGCATTGCGCAGATTGATGCCATAGAAATTGATGAAGCCGCGAGTAAGGAGGCCCAAGAAAACTTTGTAAATTCGCCTTGGAATAATAGGCTTCAAGCAACTCAAATAGCCTTGCAAGATTTTCAGAAAATTACTAGCAAACAATATGATTTAATCATCAGCAATCCACCTTACTTTGAAGCAGGAAAAAATTATTCGATACACGATTTGCAAAGAAGTAAAGCCCGGCATGATGGTGATTTGTCTTTTGCTGATTTGGTTAGTGGGGTTATGAAATTATTAAAAGAAACAGGCCATTTCTGGCTGATCCTACCTGTAGATGAAGCAATTAATTTTAAAGCAATTGCCCGCAATCAAGAA
>JBILJL010000229.1:0-4168 GCA_044377255.1 Bacteroidia bacterium | reverse complement strand
TCCAAGAAAAAACTGAAAACCGCCGTAGAACGCAATCGCAGAAAACGCTTATTGCGCGAACTTTATAGGCTCAACAAGACACCTTTGCTTGAATACCTAAAAGCAGAAAACCGATATATAGCCCTATCTTTGAATTACACTGGTGCCGATGAATTGAGTATGAAACTGCACCAAGCTAATTTTATAAAAGCACTGAATAAACTAAATCTTGAACTTCAAAAAAATAATACAGTTTCCATTTATCCTGCTCATTAAACTCTACCAAGGTTTAATTTCTCCCCTATTACCAAATGCTTGCAGGTATACACCAACCTGCAGTGCTTACGCCATTGAGGCCATACAAAAACATGGAATTTTAAAAGGCATTGCCCTCGCAGCCAAACGCATTGGCAGTTGCAACCCTTGGGGCGGACATGGGCATGATCCGGTGCCGTAAAGAAAGAAAGGGAGATTGGGAGAAGGGGTGATGGGGAGATTTGATTTCCCGGGGCATTGGTTACGGTAGGGACAAGTCGCGACTTGTCCTTTTTGCCAAACCACAATTTACCTTAGGAAACAAAATCATGAATACACCACATTACCCAAGGCATACAACGCGACTTGTCCTTTTTGCCAAACCTCAATTTACCTTAAATGGCAAAACCACAACCCGCGGCATCTCGGTGCCGGTAGAACAAGTCGCGACTTGTCCCTAAGATTTGATATTACCTGGGTATGCCTTGAATTATTCTTTTTGCAATAATTTAATTAGCAATAACAACGTTTTAGTTGGGAACCCTTAAATTTGAATACAATGAACATGCTCATAAAAAAATTCCGTTGGTATTATTTAGTTATTGCTCTTGCAATTGGCCTATTTTCATTTAAGGCAAGTGATAACTATTTTGAAATTTCTAAAAATCTGGAGTTATATGCTTCGGTAATGAGGGAGATAAACACTTATTATGTAGATGAAATTGATGCGGGCAAGCTGAATAAAAAAGCAATTGATGAAATGCTCAAAACGCTTGATCCTTATACCAATTATATTAGCGAGGCGGAGGCAGAAGATTTTAGGTATCAAATGACTGGGCAATATGGTGGTGTAGGTTCACAAATTGCCCAGAAAGACGATTATGTAGTGATCACCGATCCTTATGAAGGTTACCCTGCACAAAAAGCTGATTTGCGCGCTGGTGATATCATTTTAAATATTGAAGGAAAAGATACCAAAGGGAAAACCACATCTGATATCAGCAAACTTTTGAAAGGTCAGCCTGGAACAGCAGTAAAATTAGTGATCAAACGGAACGGACAAGAAATCAATAAAACTGTAACCAGGGAAGAAATTAAGGTGAAGAATGTGCCTTATTATGGTTTAATCAATGCAGAAACAGGCTATATTAAACTTACAGGGTTTACCAATGATGCTGGCAAAGAAGTGAGAGAAGCTTTGATTGAACTAAAGAAACAAAACATCAAGCAGTTGGTTCTAGATTTGCGCGGTAATCCAGGTGGCTTGCTAAATGAAGCTGTAAATATTGTAAATGTTTTTATACCACAAGGTCAGCAAGTAGTATTTACAAAAGGCAAAGTAAGTGAATGGGATAAGAGTTATGAAACGCCAAATGGTGCTACCGACGCCAATATTCCATTGGTAGTGTTAGTGAATAGAGGATCGGCATCTGCTTCCGAAATTGTTTCTGGCACCGTTCAAGATTTGGATAGAGGTGTGGTAATTGGTCAGAGAAGTTTTGGCAAAGGCTTGGTTCAAAGCACAAGGCCATTAAATTACAATACACAAATAAAAATTACTACCGCCAAATACTATACGCCAAGTGGCAGGTGTATACAAGCACTAGATTATAGTCACCGCAACGATGATGGCAGTGTTGGGGCCTTGCCAGATTCATTGAAAAAAGAATTTAAAACAAAAGCAGGAAGAAAAGTTTATGATGGTGGAGGTATTGACCCTGATATAAAAGTGGAGCAAAAGCCTTATTCGCAATTGGCTCAAACCTTAATTTTTAAAATGGTTATTTTTGATTTTGCTACTGATTATAGAAACAAGCACGAAAGTATAGGTGATGCCAAATCATTTACTTTAGCACCTGCCGATTACGAGGCATTTAAAAAGTTTGTTGATACCAAAGACATTGATTATAGCACGCAAACAGAAAAGCAATTGTCCGACTTAAAAAAGAAGGCAGAGCAAGAAAATTATTTTGATGCCATTAAAGACTCTTATGAAACCATGAAAAATCAATTGAAGCATGATAAGCAAGCTGATTTAGATAAGAACAAAGAAGAATTGGTTTCATTAATTGAAGAGGAAATTGTTAGGAGATACTTTTACCAAAAAGGAAGAACAGAGGCTTCATTTGCGCATGATTTAGACATCCAAGAATCATTGAAAATTTTGGCTGACCCTATTAAATATAAGGCCACCCTCTCTCCTATCAGTGCTAAAAAATAGTAAATTTGGAAATTATTGATTACGTTATTTTAGCAGTATTTGGCGCCTTAGGTGCCTTTATTTCTGGCTTTTTAGGCGTAGGTGGAGGAATTATTTACATTCCAGTTTTAGATTATTTCCTAAAGAAGGCTGGCATGAACGATACCATGTTAGTTAAAGGTATTTTAGCAAATTCATTGTTTACAATTATTTTTTCGGGTAGTGTATCGAGCTATAACCAATACAAACATGGCAATTTTTTCCCGAAGCAAATTTTGCAAACTGCATTACCTGGAATGATAACAGCCTTTATCATTACTTACCTCATTAAAACCGGTACTTGGTATTCTAAAACCACCTTCAATTATGTTTTTGCAAGTATGTTATTGATCATTGTTGTTAGAATGTTTACCAGTAAATCAAAAATACATACCAACGAAAAAGAATCTCCTGCTTGGCATTATCAAATTACCGGATTTTTTGCAGGAATTGTAACTGCATTTTCTGGCTTGGGTGGTGGTGTTGTAATGACACCCGTATTTACAGACCTCATGAAACAATCAATTAAAAAGGCTAGCTCCATATCAAATGGGGTAATTCCGCTTTTTGCAATTGTACTAGGTATTTATAATTTAACAGATTTACCGCCACAATATATTAGTAATTGGCAAGTGGGATATATCGTTTTACCAGTAGTGTTTCCGCTAATTCTTAGTACATTTATCTTTGCACCCCTTGGCGTATCTGCTTCACAAAAAACATCTCAACAAGCAATAAGAATGATATTTGCAAGCTTTGCCAGTTTGGTTTTTATTAAGTTAATTTATGAAATATTTTTCAAATAAATGCTGTTTGATCCAATTGTTATTTGTGCTATTTGGTATGCAGTTAAACGCACAAGTGCTTCCAAAAAGTGATGCAAATTGATGCTACTAGGATTAGACCCGAATGGCACTTCGACAAGCTCAGTGACCGCACTTCGACAGGTTCAGTGGAACAATCGTGTTACTTAGAGTCTGGAGAAGGATTAACTTCGGCCATTGCGTGAACGCGGTATTTCCATTTGCCATCTAAAGATTCGCAGAGAATATAGGTGCGAAGTTTATTGATTCTCTTGAGCATTGTTTTATTACCTTTCATTTGAAAAATTGCTCCATCTGGAAGTTGAGATAAAGTTGTTGTGCCAACCTTTGTGGCATCATATTTACGCAGTACTTGCAACAATTTAACATCTGCTGATTGCGAGTATTTGGGATTTTGCATGTGCTTGGCTAAAATTGCTTTGAGATCATAAGGAAACAACTCTAGCTCAAAAAACGGGCGCATACAGCGCTTAAATTCATCCTTCCATTGGGCACCATGAGGATCGTGGTTGTTGCCATATTTTATAAATGCTGTATGATGCGCCAACTCGTGAACAAAGGTGATTAAAAATTCAAACGGACTTAAATTATGGTTAATAGAAATACGAGAACCTTTGCCAGAATGTGGCGTATAATCGCCATACCTGCCCTTTCGCTCCACTTCAATATGTAGGTGTAAACGATGAAACATTATAAGCTCCGCGCAAGGGCTCAATGCAGGCTCTGGCAAATATTCTGAAAGCACATGCACCAACTTGGCCTTATGTGTTTCTTGTTGTTCTGTAAGCGAATCAAATAATTTAAACGACATTCAACTTACTTAAGCAAAACCTCTGCCAATATTACTTCTGCGGTCTTTTTGGCTTCAATA
>JBILJL010000228.1:0-4170 GCA_044377255.1 Bacteroidia bacterium | reverse complement strand
ATTCAACAGGTAATAGATTATGGGGCACTTACTTTGGAGGAACATCAAATGATACCATTTTTGATTTGGCTATTGATTCATTAGATAATATTTTTATTTGTGGTTCAACAGGTTCAACAGCAGGAATCGCAACAACTGGAACTTATTTTGCAACAAATAGCCCATCAACTTCTCGCGCCTTTGTGAGTAAATTCAATACTTTAGGTATAAGACAATGGGGCACGTACTAATCTGGCAATAGTAATTCCGCTGGCAGTCAAATAGGCCTCGATTTGGCAGGAAACATTGTTTTGGCGGGAACTACTAATGCCACTACAGGAATTGCAACTGCAAATACTTTTAAACCAAGTATAAGTGGAACTCAGGATGTTTTTTTAGCCAAACTTAATTCTTCAGGAACAGCAAGGCTTTGAGGTACCTACTTTGGTGGAAACAATATAGAATTTATTAATGACATTTATATTAATCCAGTAGATGAAATATATGTTGTAGGAGAAACTAATTCAACAAATGGGATTTCTTCACCTCGCGCCCACCAAACTACAAATTTTACCACTAACTCAGGATCACCAACAGCAAACAATACATCCATATACCTGGCTGTATTTTCCCCTTTCGGAGGTTTACCTGTAACGTGGAAATCATTTGAAGCAATTGCCTATTTAAAGAATGCACAAACAAAAGCCATTTTAAATTGGAGCACTGCTAGCGAGAGTAACAATGATTATTTTACCATAGAACGCTCATTTGATGCACAGGCATTTGAGCCCATTGGCAAACAAAAAGGTGCTGGCAATAGCAATAAATTAAATAGATACAGCTATATAGATGAATCTCCTTTTAACAAATCTATGGCCAATACAGAGGTTTATTACCGAATTAAACAAACCGATTTTGATGGCAAATTTGAATACTCACCAACTAAAAAATTAAGTTTACAAGAAACACAATCACCCATAAAAATATTTTACCAAGACCAACAGGCAATAATTAATTGGGGCAAGAACCCTCCAGAAAATTGCCAATTGGAGCTAATAAACCTTGCAGGCCAAACTGTATGGCAAAATAACATTAACTCGGCAAACCTATTCACCCAGACGCCAATTACATATAAAGGCGTTTCAGGCATATACCTTTTAAGAATCAAAGCAGCAACCCATGAGGAATGTTTTAAGGTTTTAGTGGAGTAAGTTGCGGTAAATGAATTATGTAATAGGTTTATTTAAAAATAAATTGCTAATTTTGAGTAATAAAAAATTAGCTTTCTAGTTCATAAAAGTAATTCACTAATAAATTTCATTTAGCAATGTCACTTCAATTTATTCACGATAACCAAGGCAATACCACTGGGGTATATATTTCAATTGAGCAATGGCAATCATTGAAAGAAAGATATGCTGATTTACTTCAATTGGAGGCTGAAAATATGATGGATCTTGCCACATGGCAAAAACAAATTATAGACCATCGATTGAATGATTATTATAAAAACACCAATGAGGTAGCTGATTTTGATAAAACATTGGATGATATTGAACAAACTTTATGACAATTTAATTTTTTGTAAATAGACCGGCTGTAACTGCTGATATTATTGAGGTTGTAAATTATTATAAAAAGATTAATCCAAAATAAGCAAAACAGTTTTTGTTTCGAATTCGTGAAGCTAAATATTATATAGGCCAATCACCCCTTGGATTTCAAATTAAATATAAAAACGTTAGAACACTACTCTTGCAGCAATTCCCCTACCATATTCATTACATAATAGACGAATCTAAAAAACAAATTGTCATTCTAGCTATTATACATTCCTAGAAAAATCCAAAAGATTATTCTAAGAGGTAACCACCCCTAAACCCACTTATCTAATTGCTCTTCAATCAAAGGCAGATATGGAATACCGTAGTTATTGAGGTTGACTAAGTGGTAGTACATGTGGCAGAAATCCATTCGTATTTCCCAATCGTTTTGTAATGGATAGGTTGCATTATAAGATTCATAAAAACTTGGATCAAAACTGCCCACCATTTTTGTCATGGCAATTTCCATTTCACGGTTGCCAAAATAACGACTGGTACTCTTGTGTAAATTGGACAATTGGTGCCCAAAATCTCCCCAATAATTTGAGGACATTGGTCCTGAATCTATAAACTCTAAAAAGAAAAACTCTAAACCATTCAACTCACAAATTCCAACAGGGTTATTCACATCAATTGAACCAGTTTTCTTGATGGTATTGAGTGAAAACATTTCCTTTTTAAACATTTTTGGATATGTGAGGTGGTCGTGAACTTTTATAAAATAAATTTCTTTATCGGTAATAACCTTGTAGGTTTGATTGATTTCTCACCTACCTATATATTGAAAACCATAGACTTGAGGTTGTTTACCTATCAATTTTTCTACTACAACTTGAGGAGGCATATTATCCATAATTTTAATTAAATATCAACAATATTTTTAATCAACACAAAAATTCTCATTTTTACAATTCCTTAAAAAAAAGTTATGGCCAGAATATTAATTATTGATGATGAAAAAGCTATACGTAGCACACTTCGAGAAATTCTTGAATACGAAAGCTACCAAGTAGATGAGGCCGCTAATGGCGAAGAAGGATTGCAAAAAATTGAAAATCAGGAATATGATGCTGTTTTGTGCGATGTAAAAATGCCCAAAATGGATGGTATAACTGTTTTAACAAAGGCCAAAGAAATGGATGAAGATCTGCCTTTCGTAATGATTTCTGGACATGGTAATGTGGAAATGGCTGTTGAAGCAACTAAAAAAGGTGCTTTTGATTTTATTGTGAAGCCACCAGATTTGAATAAATTGCTCATAACCTTAAGAAACACCATTGACCGCAAGGAATTGGTGATTGAAACCAAGGTATTGCGCAGAAAGGCCTCCAAAACAAGAGATATCATTGGAGAATCTCCTGCCATTAAAAATATCATGGACACTATAGATAAGGTTGCTCCTACCGATGCAAGGGTTTTGATAACAGGAGAAAATGGTACGGGTAAAGAATTGGTAGCGCGTTGGGTTCATGAAAAAAGTTTACGTGGCAAAAACCCATTGATAGAAGTGAATTGTGCAGCCATCCCAACTGAGTTAATAGAAAGCGAATTGTTTGGGCACGAAAAAGGTGCTTTTACCTCTGCCATTAAGCAAAGAATTGGCAAATTTGAACAAGCCCACCAAGGCACTATTTTCCTAGATGAGGTTGGAGATATGAGCTTATCGGCTCAGGCAAAAGTATTGAGAGCTTTGCAAGAAAATAAGATTACCCGTGTAGGTGGCGAAAAAGACATTGACGTAGATGTGCGTGTGATTGCGGCCACCAATAAAAATCTCCTCAAAGAAATTGAAAAAGGCACTTTTAGAATGGACTTATACCACCGCTTAAGTGTGATTCTAATTCATGTTCCTTCTTTGAACGAAAGAAGAGATGATATTCCTTTGTTAGCAGAAAAATTTGTGAAAGAGGTTTGTGAAGATGGTAACTTGCCTAAGAAAACATTCTTACCTCAAGCGCTGGAAGAATTTAAGAAACTCAATTTCAGCGGCAATATCAGAGAACTTAGAAACATTGTGGAGCGCTTGGTAATATTGGGTCAGCCACGCATTACTTTAGAAGACATACAAAAATTTGCCAACCCCATCAATGCCAGAGATGAGGAGAAATCTATCTACGAGCGCTTTAGTACCTTACAAGATTTTAAGGAATATGTGGAGCGCATTTTTATAGAAGAGAAGTTGAAGAAAAACGGTTGGAATGTGGCTAAAACTTCTGCTGAAATCGACATTCAACGCAGTCATTTGTACAATAAAATTGATAAGTACAGCTTAAAACGAGGAGAAGGAAACGACTAGTTTAAGTCTGCCTCTTCTTGAAATTCTATGATGATGTTCGACCCTGGTTTTAAACCCAGCAGTTGTGCACCTTTACCTTTGTTGATGGCCAACATCAAATACTGATTTTCGTTATAAAGCAACAGATCATCGCCGGCATTGCTATCTTCAAAATTGGTACTTAACTTTTCTATGGTGTGCTTTCCCCAATAGTATAAAATAAATGCGCGGCCTTTGCCAGTATTTTCAAACAAACTTTTGTGAATATTGGTAATGGCATTGCTGTATCCATCAATAAACATGACTGTTCCA
>JBILJL010000227.1:0-4183 GCA_044377255.1 Bacteroidia bacterium | reverse complement strand
AACCTAATTCAATAACTTCTCCATCAAAATGATAGTCTTTGTGCAATACTTTTATGCTGTCTCCTAACTTTAATGGGTGATTAAAAAAAATCAAAATACTAGAAGTGATATTTGAAAGTAATGACCATTGCGCAAAAAAGGCAATTCCTAAAGCAGTTAAAATAGAGGTTGCGAACAATGCAATTTCATTTTGCTTAAAACCCCAAACTGCTGTCAAAAGAATCACTGCCGTAATGGTTGTAAATAGCTGAACAGCTCGTATAGCCATTTTCCTTCTACCCCTTTCTAATTTGGTACTTTTGAGGTAATTATTAATAATGACCCTGAATATAAAATACAGTGCAATGTATATAATAAAGATTACAAGTGTTTCAAAAATTTGAATTTTAAAAGTTTCCATTGATTATAGTTGATTGATTTTCTTTTCTATTTTCACCAATTATATTGATGCTTTCAAATAGCAATTTAGCATTAAACAACAATCTATCAATTTCTTGTTCAAAGAAATGTTCTGTATAAACATTCCAATTATTAGGTAACACCATCAGTTGTTTAAAACTGTTCGATAATGTATTGATATACTCTCTCTTTTGCGAAGCGTCATTTATAAATATTGGTGGGTACAAACCGAACATCAACATCCAATTTTTAGCAATCCTTGTAATTCTTCCATTGCCATCGACAAAAGGATGAATTCGAATTAGTTCATGATGAAAATATATTGCTTTAACAATTGGATTATCAATCTGCTGGATATTATGAAATAAGTCAGAAACCAATGAAGGTACATTGCTCGGCTCAGGGCAAATGTGAGCGCCAATTTGAACATGGGTATTTCTGTATCGGTTAGGATGACTGGCATTAGTTTCTGGAGAAACCAAGCGAAGGAGTTGAAATAATTGCAATTCTTTATGAAAATTATTTTGTAAAATTATCTCTTCAATTACGAAATCGAGTGATTTTTTTAAATTAAATAAATACTCTTTTGCCTCTTCTTCATTTTGAGCTTCCATTTGTGCATTTTTTATACCAACCAGTTCTTTGAGATTATGCACACCTATTAAATAGATATCCAAAAGATCATCGTCAAGGTGGTGCCGGCTATAAATGATCAATCGATAAATTGATTTGATAATGTTATCAATTTCAGCAATTTTTTTCTGATTTACTTGAATAATTTCTATTGGTAATAGTTCCATCGTATTTATATTGTATTTTATTACTTCCACCCTCCGCCCAAAGCTTTGTAGATATTCACAGTTGCATTGTATTGGCGCCTCTTTATTGTTACTAACTCTATGCGCGATTGTAAAGCAATGCGTTGGGTCATCAAAATCTCAAAATAGGTTGCCCTGCCAGATTTGAACAAGTCATTTGAAATATCAATAGAGGCAACCAATGCCTTTACTTCATTTGATTTTAATGTTTGAATTTTATCTAGATTTTTGATGCTCCAGAGTTCATTGCTAACTTCTAAATAAGCGTTTAGAATCGTTTTTTGGTACCTATACATCATTTCAATTTGAGACGCCTGTGCATTTTTAAATTGGGCTTTAATGGCACTTCTATTGATGAGCGGGGCGCTTAAACTACCTAACAAATTATAAGCCAATGATTGAGGGGTGGTGAATAATAAATCGGCATTAAAAGCCTGAAAGCCTATAGTTCCGGTAATATTAAATGTTGGATAAAAAGCTGCTTTAGCTGCTTTTACATTTAATTTAGCTGCTAATAAATCAAGTTCTGCTTGCCTTATATCTGGTCTGTTTCTTAAAAGTTGGGAAGGAATTCCACCTTCTACCTCATTTGGTAAGCGACTTAAAAAGCTCAGCTTATCTCTGTCAATTTTTTGTGGAAGTCGGCCTAATAAGAAGTTTATTTTGTTTTCACTTTCTATCCTTTTCTGAACAATTTCAAACTCGAAACTTTGAGAATTCAACACCTGTGCCTCAAATTGTTTAATAGCCAATTCATTTAAAATTCCGGATTCTTTTTGCACTTTAACTATATCTAAAGCATTTTGCTGAAGCTTAATTGTCTCTTGAATAATTTCTAATTCAACATCAAGAGCCAGCAATTCATAATAAGTATTAGCAACTTCAGCTACCAAATTTGTAAACACCAAATTTGTTCCTTCCACGCTGCTTAAATACTTTGTAAAAGCTGCCTTTTTTCTATTCCGAAGTTTACCCCAAACATCTATCTCCCAATTAGCCTGCAAACCAACAAAATAATCAGGCAAATTTGTAGGTATTAATTCTCCTGGACGTATTTCGGTTACCCTATTTCCAGCATCATCCATGGTATAATACCCAAATTTTCGCTGCAAATAAGAAAAGTTAGCATTTACTATTGGTAACATAGCCCCCTTACTCAACCTTAAATCGTTTCGGGCAACTTCTATTTTTTGTAAAGTCATCAATACATCTAAGTTATTTCTAAATGCAGTATCAATTAGCTTACTTAAATTCTTATCATCAAAAAACTCTCTCCAATTCATATTTACCGAATTGGTACTATCATTTAACCCATCATAGAATTTGGGCAGGTCTAAAGTTTCATTGTTTATACTATCTTTTGTTTTGCAACCTGAATATGCAAAACAAGAAATTAAAATAAGGGCTATTATAAATTTATTAAAGTATTGTATCATAATTATTTTCTTCAGTAAGTGGATTCTTTTCAAGGACATGATTTTTATGCATTTTCTTAGACAAAGTGACAAAAATGAAAAATAAGCCAGGGACAATAATTACACCGAAAATGGTTCCAAAAAGCATACCTCCTAATGATGCCGCACCAATAGTCCTATTTCCTATTGCACCTGCACCATTTGCGAAAACCAAAGGAATTAAACCTGCAATAAATGCGAATGAGGTCATTAAAATTGGTCGAAGCCTTAAGGTTGCTCCTTCAATAGCCGCCTTGTAAGGGCTCGATCCCTCTCGTGTTTTTAATACTGCAAATTCCACAATTAATACAGCATTTTTTCCAAGTAAACCAATCAACATTACCATCGCCACTTGGGCATAAATATTGTTTTCCAATCCCATTATAGCTAGTAAAAAGAAAGATCCAAAAACGCCAGGTGGTAGAGAAAGAATAATTGGCAAAGGGAGTATAAAACTCTCATATTGAGCTGAAAGAATGAGGTACACAAAAATTAAACAAATTAGAAAAATAAAAATAGCTTCATTCCCCGAATTTGCTTGGTCACGAGAAGAACCAGCCCAATCGAAGCCATACCCTTTGGGCAATTTTGTTTCTGCCACTTCTTTAATAGCTTCAATGGCTTGCCCACTGCTATAACCTGCTTTAGGTTCACCATTGATAATTGCCGATGGATACATATTATACCTCGTTACTTGCTCTGGTCCGTATACTTTTTGTATAGTTAAAATAGATGAAATAGATACCATATCCCCATCCGAATTTTTTAAACTCAATTTCAAAATGTCTTCTGGCTTTGCTCTAAACTCGGGTGCAGCCTGCACCATTACTTTATACATTTGTCCAAACCTTATAAAATTAGTTGCATAGTCGCTACCTAAAAAAGTTTGAAGGGTACCCAACAAATCTTTAATTACAATACCTTTTTGTGCAGCTTTAGTGTTATCTATATTAATTAAAAACTGTGGAAAACTAGCGTCGAATGACGAGAATGAATTTTTGATTTCTTCTCTTTTATTTAGCTCAAAAGCAAAATTTTTGGAAACCTCTTCTAATTTTTTCAAATCTCCCTTGCCAGATTTGTCGAGAATTCGCAATTCAAATCCACTTGAATTGCCATAGCCTGGAATAGGTGGTGGTGTAAAAAATTCAATCTTTGCATCTTTAATATAATTAGTTCTTTCTTTTAAGATGGATATAATTTCTTGGTCGGTTTGATTTCTTTCACTCCAATTTTTCAAACTAATCAATTTCATACCGTAAGAGGCACCGGTACCATCTGTAACAAAGTTATATCCAACAAGGCTTGAAATAGATGAAACCCCATCAATTGATGCTGCAACTTTTTGAATTTCATTTAATACCTCCTCCGATCTCTCCAAGGTTGCACCTGATGGTGTGGTAATATTGGTGTAAATGGTTCCTTGATCTTCATTTGGAATAAATCCAGTTGGTAAGAAAGATGCCAATCCCCAGGTAGAAAGGCAGAAAGCAAGTAGGGTAATCGTTGTCA